>BTQB01000050.1:0-12021 GCA_036985655.1 Anaerolineae bacterium
AATGGCGAAGAAAGCGGCGAACAATGTCCAGAGAAATCCGGGACTCAATGCCTTATGGGAATAGTAATTCCCACCACCACAGCTTAAGACCATATCGGCTTGATAATAGGCCATGAGCAATCGATTCTTCTTTGCTGACCTTAAGAAGATTTCCTTCTTAAATAAGCGGTAGAAAAGTGATATAAGTAACAATACGACTAAATATAATGGCATGCGATAAATGGCGGCGCGCCAATATCCTAGGCGACAGTCGGCCACCCAGGTGCAGAGCGAGCTTACTACTTCGGTTCCTTGATACTTTTTCCAACTATCCGGATCGTTTGCAGCGATGGTGATCTGGCTGCCGGGGAATTTTCTTTGCAAACCGTCGACGGTCACGCGCATTATGGCATCATCCCCCAGGTTCAGGGCTGAGTGAACGTTAATAATGAGTATCTTCATTGGATCAGCCAAGCAAATCACCCAATTTCTGAAGCATTCCAAAGCGCTCGGCTCCTCTCAAAACAGCATCAATTTCGGCAGAGCTTAGCATCTCCCGCCACTTCTCCGGTTCCCGGGAGGTTTTTCGCGTTAAGGAGTAGGGATGCCCTTGAGCATTGCCAGCCCGATCATGCCTGGTAAGATATCTTTTAAGCCGTTGGATATGCACGTCGTCGTCGCTCAAACCCAGATCATGAAGCAGCTTTAGGTAGCTGTTCAAGGAATCAACACAGAGATTTTCATGGGATGACCACAGCCAGTCAGGATGCCTCTTAGATATTCCATCAAGTACAAAATAAGATGCCCCCCAGTAGGCGCCGATATCGAAATAATAGCCCTCTCTGCTGGTTAAATGATCAACAAAAGGGGCCAGATAGGTCGAAAGTAGCGCTTCTTGAGAAAGAAGGAGTTCGATCCGGGATCGGGCCTCAAGTTCCAATTGGCGCCAACTGCTGGCGAGGGCACAGGGGTGGCGCATCATAATGATTATTCGCGGCTTAAAATTGGCCCAGAGATGCTCAACAGCCAGGCAAATATGCACGTCCTTAACTATTATTCTTCGATTTGGATGGAACAAGTCTGTTATTCCAGGCCGCAATGCCTTCGAATAAATTTCATCTAAACCTTCATCTGAGGAAGAGGCTGTCAAATAGCGCATATGGTACCCCACGCGTTCGGGGTATCGTTTCCAGTTGAAGGGCTCATGGACTAATCTTCCGTTTAAAGCCGATACGATAGCTCTTGAGGCCCAGGTGGTGCCACTTCTCGGAAGACCTGTTAGTAAAAAATTTGATGTCATCTAACGAATTACAAGGATATGGTTCAACTCATGCCTTTCAGGTGGGAATTATTTTTGATTTGACCAGGTGATCATCGAGAACGGGCATTATAAGGCTAAAGTTAGCTGCTTCTTGAGATCTCGCACGAGTAGAATATAACCCAGGGCTAAAAATATCTCACTAAAGATATAGACAATGGCCACGCCATTGATGCCAAGGGGACCGATAATTAGCAAGTTGCCAAGGATATTAATGAGCGCGGCCGATATCTGCACCCTGGTACGACGCCCCTGTCGATGGCTGGATGTCAAAACGGCGCCCAAGGCAAAGTTTATCGAACGAATGAAAGGAATAGGGCTGAGCAAACGCAATACGACGGCCGAATCCGCATACGCAGACGTAAAAATAAGGTTGATCACAGGATCAGCTAATAGGAACAGGAATATGGATATTACGGCGCCGGTAGTAATCTGAATAAGAAAGTGAACGATGCCTTTATTGACATAATCCTTTATATTCTTGGAATATGTTTTAGATAGAATGGGAACAAAGAAGTAAAACAATGCCCTGAGTATAATAAAGGCAGCCTGTAGGACAGTTATCGCTGGACCATAAACGCTCGTACCCAATGGCCCAATAACGATTGAAATTATTGTGAGATCCGCTTTGACATAAACAGAGCTAGCCAGCTCTGCCCACATGAATGTTCGAGAAGCGCCGAGGATTTGCCCGAATCCCATCAGAGGCGCTCGATTCTTCATGTAATCCCTGCCCATATAAAGCAGTAGGATCATGAAGAAGATAATAGATAGGATCGTTCTAGCCACAGCAAAAAGGGCGATTTGTCCATCCGACAGGGGCATCATCAGGGTGAGAGCCAAGAGAGAGGTGCCAGAACCTGCCTGCAATAAGGTAACTATTTTATGTTGGCCACGAATTCGTAAAGCAGAGAAAGAAAGAAGGATCAAGCTATCGAGAGCTACGCCTAGAATAGTCGGCAATAAGATTGATGGCGGATAGGTGCCCTTGGGAAGCAGGATCGACAAGGGAATCATGGCTATGATCCACACCAGCAACAGTGATCCACGCGTTTTTATTGAGCTAGCCCATAAAGAAGCGGCCGAGGTTTTATTGTCACTGCTCTGAGTCAAAAGCCAGGCATCCATACCAAAACCAGGGATGATTACCAGGAAGCTGGCAAGAGCGAAGGATGCCAGATACTGACCATACTCGAGAGGAGCAACCCGCCTGGCAACGATAATGAGGGTTATGGCGTTAAGGCCGCTGTACAGGACCAGACCGGAAAGTACAATCGTCCAGTTGACAATCGCCCACCGGAGAGTCCCTGCTATCCGGGTCAACAGCTGACGGGATCGGACTGGCTTAATTGGCTCGCTCATGAACAGATTTCGTAATGTGGGCGAACAGGTGTCCGGCTTCACCTTTCCTGAAGAGGGAATCAATTCGAGGAATTATCCCCACCAATGTTGTGGCCAAACGAGGAGTAAGCCGCTTGAGAGTGTATAAAGCTACATAGAAGAACCGGAAAGCGGGTTCGTTCCAGTGCAAGAGTTCAGCGTGCATAGCTGGCGGCAGCCGGTTCTCAAGCATTTGGGCCGAATACCCCCGGCGAACATGACCAATGCTGCGTTCAAATCGATCTTGGATAAAGCCGCCAGGAAACAAGAAGAAATTGTGTGCGGGAACACTTAACCAAAGCTCGCCGCCAGGTCGCAGCACTCTACAAGCTTCTCGAAGAAGTCTTTCATCCTCTTCAACGTGTTCGATTACATCGAAGGCCAGGATATCTGTGAAAAAATTGTCGATAAAAGGTAAATAACACCCATTCGCTTGAATCCAATCAAGGTCAGTTTGTTGGCGATGAAGTAAATCAAGCCCAACCTTATAAGGGGCTTCTAGTTGAGATAAGAAACCACCATCATCTCCACCAATATCGAGTAATGGACCGTCAAACACTCCTGGTAATCGCCAATAATTTTTGGCAACCAACCACCGGTAATAACTGGCAAAATGGATCATTCGGGACCCACATTACAGCTTAGAAATAGAGGATATTCTTTACTCATAAATTCTACTGAATTTGTTTACCAGTTTATCCCAGTAAAACTCTTCAATAAATGACTTAGCCTGTTTCGATATTTGTCCGCTTAAACTTTGATTATCCAGGAGCTCAGCGATTCCATCGGCCAGCGCCTTACTGTTACCTGGAATTACCATCCGGCCCAATTGCCCGTTCGAGGTTAGGAGAGCCCTATCACCTACATCACTCGTTACCACTGGAATTCCAACCGCCAGACTTTCAAGTAACTTTAGAGGTGAACGGGCTCTAGCTACCAGATCGTCTTTAACGGGGTCCACTGTTAAAGCGGATGCAGCCAAATAATCGGGAATCTCAGATGGAGGAACTCTTCCGGTAAAGATGGTTGCGCCATCGATTCCAAGATGCCGGGCCATTGCTTGAAGTTGATCATAATCTTCGCCACCACCCACGATAAGCAGTCGAAGAGAGGGCCAGCGATTGATTAATAATTGGACAGCTTCCAGCAAGAGATCGACAGGGTGACTTTGTAATCCAAGAGTGCCAATATAGGAAACAACGGGAGAGGATGCAGGGATGCTCCATTTCTTCCGGACAGCAGTTCCATCCGTTGACTCTGAAAATCGTTGACGGTCAACGCCGTTAGGAATAAATAAGATTTTGTCTTTTGGGAAGCCCAACTCCTCGTATCGTTCTTGGGTAAATCTTGTGTTAGCTGTTAGTCCGCTTGACCATCTAATAATTCCGTCTTCGAAATAGCGGACGACCCTTCGCTGCCATTCGTGTCTAAAATAGTTGGTTTCAGCTTCAAAATCGTCACAATCACAATAAAGAAAGCGACCTCGGCGGCCAATTCGAGCGGCGATAACATTATAAGGCTGGGGTTTACAAATCTGGATAATTTGCGCTTTTGATCCTGCGACAGCCCGCGCCAACCTCAGCGTGGCCAATAAAGATATGAAGATAAAACGAGTTGGACTGAAGTATGTTTTCTTTGGGCCCTCCTTCATTACGTGCATCTGGCTGACGTACTTAACCGCGACACCGGAATCAACGAAGCTCCTTTTATTGAGCGTGGACCAACTGTAGTGAAGAGCAAATATTTCAACTTCATCACCCTTCTTGACTAGTTCTTTAGCAAGAGGCCAATAGCGACCAAGACCACTGGGGCTGTCGAGGCTTTGGGTCATGACGAAAGCTATTTTCATAAGGATGTCAGAGAAGATATGGCTTCAACAGTTCTGCTTCCGATAGAGGATATGGAATGTTCCCTGGCCTGTCGATAACCGGCCCTGGCAATCCCCTCTCTCAATGAAGAATCTGATTTCAATTCATCGATACCGGCAGCAATAGAAGAAGGGTCCAACCGATCGACCAGGAAGATATCTTCTCTATGATTCAGAATCCGGCGAACTGCTGGCCCATCTCCGGATATCACTGGTCTGCCAACGGCCATTGATTCCCAAATCTTGTTTTGGATGGTGATCATGGACTGCTTTGTTTCCCCAAAAGCACCAAAACATAGGTGAGATTTAGCTATTTCTTGGGCAACTCTTTCGCTTGAGACCCAGCCGTGAAAGCGAATATTCGACAGCTTTAAATCGCGGGCTAAAATTTCAGCTTCGCTCTTCTCAGGTCCATCACCAAACATGTCAAAAATAACATTATCTTGGTTGACCATTAAACTAAGAGCCTTAATCATCGCTGGTGTGCCATGATTGCGAATAAACGTGCCATGGTAGATTAAGCGAAATTTATCCGAGGGTGGTTTTAAGTTCTCTCGAGGATAAAAAACCGTGTCGTCAGCTCCCGCAGGCACCAAAGCGAATCGTTTCCTCTGAAGTTTATAGGTGTGACAGTGATAATCTATGTAATCTTCCGTATCGGAAAGTATTAGATTGGGGATACGCAATCCCAAGCCCTCAAGAAAACGGATAAATAGACCGCTAAAACGGCTCCTCTTTGTCAAACCACGTTCCTCTGCTATGAGATACAGCGACATGTAGTGATCTAGAACGAGGGGCGCTTGCCGTTTCCAGGAAAGCAGCCGCCCTAGAAAGGTATCGAAAACGCCGGGGTAGCCAATGAGCATGACGTCGTAGGATGGAATTTTCCGATGAGTTTTAATGAGTTGGCCGTAAGCCGATATGACTCTAAACAAAAAGCGAGGTGAAAACCAACCCCCAGCGGCCGTATCCACGCGATCCTCAATACCCTGCCACAAGGTAGAATGGCACTCAAACACATCCACTCCCTGGGATCTTAATCCCTTTAACAGCATCTTGTTGCGAGAGTAGTTTGACCGGTAAGTTCCAAAATAGCAGATTCTAATTTTTGACCTTGACGGTCCAGAAGAGGTTGGTGCACTCATCGACGCGGATTATAGCTAATCTCTTACACCACTCCAACGAGCCGCACACTTGCAGATAAGCAGAAGAACTCTAAAGTACCTGGGTTATGATCCTCGTTACTGGCGCAACAGGGTTTGTCGGCCGCTCCTTGATTCGAGAACTAGCCCGACAAGGTAAGCCATCAAATGCACTTGCTGGCCGAATTAATGACTCCTTTGCAGTTCGCGCCAATTTATCAGATGTGAACACTGTTATTCACCTGGCGAGCGCTGAATCGCGCGATCGAATCCGGCTGCTTGAACATGTCGATATTGACGGCACGGAATTACTCCTTCGCGAGTGCCAACGGGCTGGAGTGGATCATTTTATATACGTAAGCCGTTTAAAAGCTGATCCTTACTCTTTATTTGCACTGTTGAGGACAAAGGGGGTGGCTGAAAAGCTGGTACGACGATCCGGTCTTCCCTATACAATAATCCGATCAGCGACGTTGTTTGGAAGAGAAGATCGATTCCTTAATGTTATTGGAGGATTGGCAGCCTGGACCTGGCCCTTTATCTGGCTGCCCGGTGGTGGAAAAGCAGCAATGCAACCTCTTTGGGTCGAAGACCTGGTTCGCTGCCTGGAGATGACGCTGGATAATAACGATTTGAAGGGCACGGTTCTGGAAGTTGCCGGGCAAGAACGCATGCACTATAAGGAGATAGCGCATCTAGTGATGGTTGCATCAGGAATGCGACGTATTCCCTTCTCCCCGAACATGAAGCTTCTCCGGCCTCTATCAGCGATGCTTTTTGGCTGGTGGCGGTATGCACCGGTGACGCGGTTTTTTATGGATCGTCTCTCGATAGGAGAGGTCGCTCCGGTTGACTCCATCAGAGAACATTATGGATTTCGTCCGGAGCTAATCGGCCGCCAGATCTCCTTTTTACGGCGTCATGGTCTTCGCTGGCGTCTTTTTCGTTTAGGTTAGCTCCTGACCCGTATCATTGTTAGAATAACTTTCAGTCACCATTATAGGACACGGATTTTCCCATCTAATGGTGTGAGATTGCTGCCAGACCGACTCCAATAAAAATGGTGTTGGTCCAAGCATAAAGTTAAGATTGTCGGATATGCAAAGTGGAAGAAGATAATGGCCATAGAAATTACTGCCGAAAAAATTGCTGGTTTTGAAGGCCAGTCAATAATGCTAAAAGGCTGGCTTTACATGAAAACTGGAAAGGGCAAACTTCAATTTCTCCGGCTTCGGGATGGAACAGGTATCGTACAGTGTGTTGCCTTTCGACCTGAAATAGGAGATGAATTGTTCGAACAGATAAAACGTCTCAGCCAGGAATCATCCTTAATAGTTACTGGGAAGGTTAGGGCTGATGAACGCGCTCCTGGAATTCCTGGTGGCTACGAAGTTGGAATCGAGACCGTACAGATCATACAGAATGCGGATGAGTATCCAATTGGATTAAAAGAGCACGGCGTAGAATTCCTCATGGATAACCGGCATCTCTGGCTGCGATCGAACAAGCAGTGGGCTCTTATGAGGGTGAGAACGGCCGTTAAGCGGGCAATCATTGATTTCCTGGATGATAACGGCTTCCTAAACATAGATACCCCGATTATCACCCCTTCGGCCGCGGAAGGAACGAGCACCTTATTCGAGGTGAATTATTTTAACCAGGAGGCATTTTTAGCTCAAACAGGCCAGCTCTACAATGAAGCAAATATTATGGCTTTCAGCAAGGTCTACTGTTTTGGACCAACATTTCGAGCAGAAAAATCGAAGACCAGGCGCCATTTAACCGAGTTCTGGATGGTTGAACCCGAATTGGCTTTTTGCGATCTTCAGGATCTCATGGAGGTTGAAGAGGAATTTGTGTCTTACATTGTCCAGCGGGTTTTGGATGATAGGAAACAGGAACTGGAGATCCTGGGACGCGATATAACCTATCTCGAAAAAGTTCGACTACCATTTCCGCGCATTAGCTATGATGAGGCCATCGAAAGGATCCGGGCCATTCGAGAAAGGACAGAGGATCCGGAACTTAAGGAGCTGCTTAATATCGAATGGGGAGATGATTTTGGTTCTCCTCATGAAACAGAGCTTGCAAAGGAATTTGACAGGCCAGTCTTTGTCTTCGGATATCCCACGGCCATTAAGGCTTTTTATATGGAACCCTGGCCTGAACGGCCGGAAGTCTGCAAGAGTGTTGACCTACTGGCGCCGGAAGGGTATGGAGAGATCATTGGCGGCAGCGAGCGCATGAGCGATCCTGAATTACTCATTGAAGCAATAAAACGCCATGAACTTCCCATGGAGAATTATGAGTGGTACATCGATCTACGTCGATATGGCACCTCCCCCACAGCGGCTTTGGCCTTGGCCTGGAAAGAACGGTGGCCTGGATCAGCGGCATTGCCCACATAAGAGAAACAAGCCCCTTTCCCCGGACAATACTACGAATGCGCCCTTGAATCCCGAACCAGTTAACAAGGTGACCATGATTTAAGATATAAAATGGGGCAGATTGAACAATTAGCCCAGCTCTATCTTGCTCAAAAGAATAGAAACATTGGCGCCAGGGCTTTATCGATAGATCCTTTGGACTTGACTCCTTAATTCGACATAAATTGGATGGATGCAGATTATTATCTCGGCTAATCGTTGGCCGACGGCCCCCTGGTATTCAGGGGTCAATTCCTCGAGCGCGTGGACCTCATACATCTTGGTCCACCCCTTATCCCACATCTCAGCTTCGAAAGATTCTCCCAAAGTATCTTTGATCTCAAACAAGTGACGGCGGAAACCGGCAAGGAGAAGTCGATTCAGATGTTTGTCCCTGGATTCACAGTGAAAAGCCAGCTCAAGATCAGGGCGTCCCCGGGAGCGGGATACCTCATAATGTAATCGAGGTTCACCATAATGAAATTGAGCCAGCCAGCGATATGGCTGGCGAAATTTGATATTCTGCATAGGAGGAGGCAGGTTGGGTATAACAACCGCTGGCAGCGTTCGTAAGAATTCCAGGTATCGCATGATTTTTCAATAAAGGCCCTTCGCTAATCGAACAGATGATCTGTTCCTTTGATTCGATAGAGGTCTGCCATTAAATAAGGGCGTCTCTTAATATCTCAGCTGGATGCAGCGCTTGACGGCCTGTGCCATGAAGGATCTGCTGCCGGCAGCTAACACCAGGAGCAGCGATGATCGTTTGGGGATCCGCCTCCCTTACGGCCGGAAATAGACGTCGCTCACCCATCTTCATCGAAATATCGTAATGTTCGGCTTCGTAACCGAAGGCTCCAGCCATGCCGCAGCAGCCGGAGTCCACTTCATCGACCTGGTAGTTGGGCGGCAGGGAAAGAATCCGTCTGCTTGGACCTGTGCCGACCAATGCTTTTTGATGGCAGTGCCCGTGAAGGAGCACTTTTGCTGGTTCCTCAGTAAAGTTTAAATCCAGTTTTCCTTCATCGGCAAGTGATGCCAAAAATTGCTCGAAGGTTAGGGCATGATCGGCTATAGACTGGACCCGTGGATCGCCGGGTAAGAGGTAGAGGTATTCGTCCTTTAGGGTTAGCAAGCTGCTTGGTTCGAGGCCAACTAGGGGTATGCCAAGTTCGGTGAAAGGGTATAAACGTTCGACTGTATCCCTGGCAGCATCCCGAGCCTTGTTTACAAATCCCTTTGAGATCAAGGGTCTTCCCTCATCACCAACCTCTGGCAAGACCACCCTAAATCCGGCCACCTCCAGCACCTCCACGGCCGCTTTAGCTATTCGCGGATAGTTGTAGTTGATGGAAGAATCAACTAGAAGGGCAACAGGCTCGTGATTGTGTACTGATGGAATCCGCCTTTTAAACCATTGGTCAAAGGATTCATGAGCAAAGGGCGGTAAAGATCGTTTTGACGTGATTCCGAGAAATCTGTTCAACCCCCATTTCATTATTGATGTACCCAGGCTCCAGTTAGCAGCCCGGGAAAATCGCCCACTGCCTAATTTGTTCAGCCGGTGAACGTTTCCGAATATCTGTGCTCGGAGCGGGGCGCCATGAACTTCATAATATTGGGCCAGCCACTCAAATTTGATCTTGGCCATATCCACTGATGATGGACACTCAGCTTTACAGGCTTTGCATTCAACACAGAGATCCATCACCTCAAACATCCGCTGGCCGGTAAATTCAGTTGTTGGCAATCGACCTGAAAGAGCCGCTCTCAGCGCGTTAGCACGCCCTCGCGTACTGTGTTCTTCATCCCTGGTGACCATAAAACTAGGACACATGGTGCCAGTTGTCTTCTTGCGGCAGACTCCTGCACCATTGCACATTTCAATCGCTCGATCAAAACCATGCTCGTATGAGAAGTCGAAATGGGGATCAACGGAAATGACCTGGTAAGTCTCACCAAAGCGTAAATGCTCAGTCATCGACTGCCCGTTGACAATGTTTCCCGGGTTTAAAATATTGTCCGGGTCGAATATTTTTTTGACCTCCTTATAAAGGCTATACAATTCAGATCCGAAGAACTGTTCATTTAGCCAACTGCGAGCACGACCGTCGCCATGCTCGCTGGAGAAAGAGCCTTGGTAACCATGGAGAAGATCTACAGAGAATTTGGCGATATCGGGCATCTTGGCAATATCGTGGGCCGCTTTGGCATTTATTAAGGGTCTAATATGGACACAGCCGGCGCTGGCATGGGCATAATAAGCCACATTGGTTCCTAAATCGTTACAATATTTTTCGACCTTGCTTACATACTCGGCCAGGTGTTCGGGAGGGACGGCAGCGTCTTCGATGAAGGGGACAGGTTTGTGATCTCCTTTGATACTCATCATCAAGCCAAGGCCGACTTTCCTAACGGTCCAAACATTTGTTTGCAGTTTAGGATTAAAGGCTGGCGTAAATCCAACAGCTCCAACTGCCTGTTTTGTTAGATGTACTTCAAATTCACTTACCTTTGCCTTAAGTTCCTCTTCGGTAAGGCCGAAAAATTCAGTAATTAACACACAATTTGGCTCACCTTTGATGAATGTCTGTAACAGCCGGGCGTACTCGGGGACCTGGCGACACATTGTGAGGCCAAGGTTGTCCAGCAATTCGATAGCTGTGGGCTCGAGCTCTAACATTGCCGGAACAGCCGACAAGGCCGTTGAGAGATCATCAAAGTGGACGATAGCCAGGGCAGTTTTGACCGGTAAGGGCACAAGGTTTAGCTTTATCTCAGTGATCACCCCTAAGGTACCCTCAGCCCCGGAAATCAGTTTTGATAGATTTATTCGGTGGTCCTGGGGCCACTTAAAGGAAAGATTGCCGTCGATTATGAGCCGGTCAAGGTTATAACCCCCACAGCGGCGCCAGTGTCTCGGCGTGCCCGATTGAATAACAGCCTTATTAGCCGGGTCGGCCACCAGCCGAGTAATTTCTCTGTATATGTGACCTTCTAATCCTGGTCTGAGTTGAACCTGGTTCAGCTCAGCGGAATCTAGCGGGCCAAAATGGGTTGAAGCACCATCGCTTAATAAAACTTTCAATTCTAAGACGTGATCGGCCGTCATGCCGTAGATAATCGAGTGGGATCCAGTCGAGTTATTTGAGACTATGCCACCAATGCAAGCCCTATTGCTGCTGGCAGGATCGGGCCCAAATTGCAGTCCAAAGTGTCGTAAATGCAGGTTTAGTTCGTCCAAAACGACGCCTGGTTGAACTCGAACCCATTGTTCTTCTTGATTTACCTCAAGAATTGAATCAAGATGGCGGGACATATCGATGATTAATGCTTCATTTACCGCTTGTCCAGCCAGACTGCTGCCTGCTGTTCTGGGAAGAATCGAAATCTGGCGATCGGCCGCTAACTCCACAGCAGCTTGAACATCATCGGTTGATTTGGGAATAAGGATCCCATAGGGCATCACCTGGTAAATACTGGCATCGGTGCTGTAGAGAATCCGGCTGTATTGGTCACTCCTGATATTCCCCTTAACACGATGGCCTAATGTATCTATGAAATCTGTGACGGCCTCTTGGGATGCCATAATATTTCCTCTAGGTAGGGTCTATCATAATGGAAAAGTTGTCTTCATCTCGATCTGAATTGGTCGACTATCGTTCTTTGCCGATAATTTCAGGGCGTCATAAATGCGAGCCAGGCGAAGACCAACTTCTGGCGGCGCTGGATTGGGAATTAAACCCTGGCGAATTGATAGAAATTCGTCCCAAACGCCGGAAGAGGATGAGGTTTCCACCGGTTCAAATGATTGGGAACCTCGACTCTGCACCTCGAGAAACTGTCCCCATGCGCTGGTACGCAGTATGAGGTTACTGCAAAAGATAATGATGTTGGAATCGCAAGACG
>BTQB01000051.1:0-11817 GCA_036985655.1 Anaerolineae bacterium
GTGATTTTATAAACGATTATTATCTAGAAGAACCAATCAGCGATGAGATGATGGATCATGCGCTTGATGACGTGACATCTTAGTAGAGGTAAACCATTGAGACCTGAAAGTGGTGAAGAATTAAATATAGTACAATCACAGAAAAAAGATGGCTTGAGTGATTCAGAAGCGGTCGACGAGCTTGACATAAAACGTGTCGAACAAGAAGAAACGATTGAAGCCGACCCAGAAACCGAGCTGCGAAACCAGCTAAAAGAAAGCGAATCGCAGGCTGCAGAGTATTTAGAAGGATGGCAAAGAGCAAGAGCTGAATTTGCCAATGCAAGAAAGCGTTTGGAGAAAGAGAGAAGCGAGGCTTATCAAAACGCAGCCAGCGACTATGCTCAAAAACTTCTCCCAGTCCTCGATGATTTTAATAGGGCGATGGATTCGGTCCCGGAGATGATCGAAAGCGACAAATGGTATGAGGGTATTGAGCTGGTTCACAAAAAGTTGGTCGCAATATTAGAGAATCTCAATGTTGAAGCGATCGAAGCCGTGGGAAAGCCCTTTGATCCGAATGTCCACGAGGCTCTTTCCTTAGTCGAATCTGAAGATGTTGAGAGCGGCGCAGTCGTTGAAGAGATACAAGTTGGGTATCGAATAGGCGACAAGGTTATCAGGCCATCGCTGGTAATTGTCGCGGCGTAATAAAAAATGCAAAACAGAGAATCGGAGTGAGCTGATTAAAATTCCATTCCGTTCTCGAAACGATAACAACATGACATAGTTGAAATAAGATACAGGAGACAGCGACAAAAATGAGCAAGATTATCGGTATTGACCTTGGAACCACTAATTCAGTGGCGGCTGTCATGGAAGGGGGAGAACCTACAGTTATCCCCAGTGCAGAAGGCGGCCGGCTATTTCCTTCGGTCGTGGCAGTAAATCCCAAGACCGGCGAACGCATTGTTGGCCAGGTTGCTAAACGCCAGGCAGTAATTAATCCTGAAAACACCATATCTTCGGTAAAGCGCTTCATGGGACGAAAATATGATGATGCGGTCGTGAGGAAAGCAATTGAATATATGTCTTACGAGGTGAAAAAAGCACCTAATGGCGACATTCGGGTGGTGATGAATGAGCGCGAATATTCACCACCCGAGATATCAGCCATGATTCTTCAGAAGATAAAATCGGATGCTGAGGCATACTTGGGTCAACCTATCACCCAAGCAGTTATCACTGTTCCCGCTTACTTCAATGACAGTCAGCGACAGGCAACAAAAGATGCTGGAAAGATCGCCGGTTTGGAGGTTATGCGCATCGTTAATGAACCAACAGCCTCCTCCTTGGCCTATGGTCTGGGCAGTGACAAGGATGAAACCATCGCCGTGTATGATCTTGGAGGAGGAACCTTCGACATTTCCATTTTAGAAGTTGGCGATGGTGTCTTCGAAGTAAAATCAACCAATGGTGATACATTTCTTGGCGGTGATGACTTTGATCAGAAGATAATTGATTGGGCGGCCGACCAATTTAAAATGGATCAGGGTATTGATTTACGCACAGATCGCCAAGCTCTCCAGAGGCTTAAAGAGGCGGCTGAGAAAGCGAAAATAGAATTATCTTCTACAATGCAGACTGAGATAAATCTGCCGTATATTACTGCTGATGCCAGTGGCCCTAAGCATTTAAACCTAAAACTCACCCGGGCAAAATTAGAGCAATTGACTCAATCTTTGGTTCAGCGATCGATTGGCCCGTGCAAATTGGCATTAGCTGATGCCGGCTATTCTCCTGGTGAAATATCCGAAGTTGTCCTTGTGGGCGGCATGACTCGAATGCCCGCCATCCAAGAAGCTGTCAAAGGATTTTTTGGCAAGGAAGCCCACAAGGGGGTTAATCCAGACGAGGTCGTTGGAATTGGGGCGGCCATCCAGGCTGGCGTTTTGGCTGGAGACGTGAAAGATGTTTTGCTCCTTGATGTCACGCCTCTCACCTTAAGCATCGAAACTTTGGGTGGCGTAGCTACACCTCTCATTGAGCGTAATACGACCATTCCGACGAAGAAGAGCCAGATCTTCTCTACGGCTGCCGATATGCAAACACAGGTAGAAATCCATACTGTTCAAGGTGAACGCCCAATGGCGGCTGACAACAAGAGCCTGGGACGCTTCATCTTAGATGGAATACCACAAGCACCCCGCGGTGTCCCTCAGATTGAGGTCGCCTTTGACATAAACGCAGACGGGATTTTAAATGTAAGCGCCAAGGATAAAGCGACTGGACGAGAACAAGCGATGCAGATACTACCGTCAAGTGGTCTTACCGACAGCGAGATTGATCAAATGGTCAATGAGGCTAAGCAGCACGCGGCTGACGATGCCAAGAGGAAAGAATCAGTTGAAGCTCAGAATCTAGCGGATTCGGCCGTTTACAGCGCTGAAAAATTTCTCCAGGATAACGGGGACAAACTTTCTGAGGCACAAAAGAATTCGATTCAAGCTGAAGTTGATGGTGTGAAAGCGGTTGCTGATGGCACTCCTGAGGCCGTACAAGCGGCTGTCACTCGATTACAGCAGGCTTTACAAGAAGTTGGTACTGCAATGTATCAACAACAGCAAGATGTGGGCGGTAATGGTGAAGATGGCGATGAAGTCCCTTCAACAGACGAAGATGTGGTTGAAGGTGAATTTAGTGAAGAATAAAGGCCAATAGTGATCGCAGCCAAGGGGCAATTTCACTTAACTTATTGTCTCAGGTTTCACTCGGGCCATATTTCATAGTCATATTCTTTTAAGAGATGGATTCAAAACGCGATTATTACGAAATCCTGGGCGTAGATCGATCCGCCACTAAGGAGCAATTAAAGAAAGCCTACAGGCGAAAAGCGCGTGAATATCATCCCGATGTTAACAACAATTCGGGATCCGATGAACGATTCAAAGAAATAAATGAAGCATACGAAGTGCTGTCCAATGAATCGACACGTGCGGCGTATGACAGATTCGGTCACGCGGGTGTTCAGGGCGCAGGCGCAGGATTTCAAGACTTCTCGGGCTTTGGCGGGGTTGCAGATATCTTTGAAGAATTTTTCGGAGGTTTTTCCGGGCGGCGGAGGAGGACAGGTCCTCGACGAGGCGCAGACCTGCGGCACGATCTGACTATTTCATTCGAAGAAGCCGTCTTTGGCGCTGATAAAGATATCAGAGTAACGAGACCTGAATTATGCCCGCACTGCTTTGGTTCAGGCGCTGAACCAGGTACATCTCCGACGCGATGTATTAATTGTAATGGAACCGGGGAAGTACGTACGATGCGCAAATCCTTTCTTGGTTCCTTTGTAAATGTTTCATCATGTCCTGTCTGCAGCGGAACGGGGGAAACCATCTCGACACCCTGTTCAGTTTGTAATGGGCACAAGCAAGTACGCAAGACCCGTACACTGAAGGTCAAGATTCCTGCCGGCGTTGACGAGGATACCCAGATTCGACTAAGTAACGAAGGTGCACCCGGCGACAATGGCGGACCGCCAGGCAACTTGTATGTGGTTCTTCATATCGCTAAACATAAATTTTTCCAACGACGCGGCAACGATATTCTGCTTGAACTCGAAATCAACATCGCTCAGGCTGCACTTGGTGATGAAATCAATATTCCAACTGTCAATGGTGATGTTAAGTTGAATATACCTGCAGGTACCCAATCAGGAACTGTATTTCGACTCAGGGGAAAGGGCGTTCCATATTTGAGAAGCAGAGGTCGAGGTGATCAGCTAGTCATCACCCAGGTTGCTGTACCAAAAAGCCTCACAAACGAACAGAAGGATCTTTTCAAGGAGCTTTCATCAACCCTGGGAAAAGAAGTCATTCCACAGCGTGAGAAAAGCTTCCTTGGCCAATTGAAAAATGCGCTTGGTGACTTCTTCGGAGCATCATTTCTATTCTAACCTCTTGGATTGACCGGCAAAGGTCATCGGTCATCATCTCTGAACTGCTCCAATAAATCAATAATGAACTGGCTTGAAATCTGTGTTTCAACCGACGGGGAAGCCGCTGAAGCAGTCGCGGAATATCTAACTCCCTATGCTTACAATCAGGGAGTTGTTCTCGAACGGTTAGGGGACCCAGATGCTCCGGATCCATATACGCTCGAACCCATAGTAAATGTAAAAATCTACCTCCCAGAGGATGAACATACTCAGGAGATACAAAGGGATATTGAGGAAGTTTTATATCAATTAGGCAGGATTTATCCTATTCCAGAACCGACCTATCGGATCTTGGCTGATGAGGATTGGGCTCAGTCCTGGCGAGAAAAGTTCAAACCATTTCGTCTTGGGAAAAGGCTCTGGATCAAGCCCAGTTGGACTCGTGAAACTTCCGCTGACAAAGACGATATCGTGGTCTCAATCGATCCGGGCATGGCCTTTGGCACTGGTCTACATCCCAGCACACAACTTTGTCTTGAGGCAATCGAAAATTTACTTTCACACGGATCCCTCGTTTTAGATGTTGGGTCAGGTTCAGGGATCCTATCCATCGCGGCCGCAAAATTCGGTGCAAGAAGAGTTGTAGCTTTTGACACTGATTTTATTGCCGCAAGAACCACATTCAATAATGTGAAACTAAATGAGCTATCTAAGAAGGTTGATGTTTTCCAAGGGGATTTATCGTCTATTTCCATTAGTAGATGGAATCTAATAATAGTTAATATCCTGGCGCCCGTGATAATCTCGTTGATTGAAAAAAACAAACTTCTAAATTACCTTTCCAACAGAGGTAGATTAATTTTGAGCGGGATTATTCTTGATCAAGGGGATGAGGTTGAACGAATAGTTCAAAAAATGGGGGGAGTCGTCGATCAACGGTTAATAAGTGGAGATTGGTTGTTGTTGATTATAGCAAGGACACCGGAATCATAAGAGATTTCCTATGCCCGTCGAATTTTCATTTCTTTTTTAGAATTAGAGGTCTAACTATTTCCTGGGAACCTGCTGCCGGCGATATCGATAGGTTATTCGTCCACGGGTAACGTCATACGGAGTCATCTCAACACGAACGCGATCGCCAAGTAATATGCGAATGTAGAAGCGACGCATTTTACCTGACAAATAAGCCAGTAAACGGTGACCATTATCTAGTTCAACCGTAAACTGAGCATTGGGCAGGGCCTCGACGACTGTCCCTTCAACCTCAATCTTCTCTTCCTTCTTAGCCATATTTTGCTCTTAGGTTTTGACGACGTCTAGATCGGCGAATTGCTTTTTTCTTTTGAATACGGCGAAGCTCGCTTTTTGAGACATGCCAGCGTTTTCGTCTTACAGTGCTCATGATCCCAGCTTTGGCAACTTTTTTTCGAAATCGCCGTATTAAGCTCTCATCTGATTCATTAGGCATTTTAACTACTGTGGGCATATAAGCATCTTCCTCCAAATTGATTTAACAATAATTATAGAACAATAAAATGAGGTTTAAGCGATCTCTGCTTACTCCTCTTCATCTGATGTAATTGAACTCATTTCCTGATCGATGGCGGATGTTTCTTCCGCTTCGTCGATGATGGCTTGAATCTCTAATTCCTGGGAGCTATCGAGTGTCTCGGTATCCACATCATTTTCTTCAAGCTCGAGCGCCCTTTCTTCCTCAACTACCTCTAACTCTTTCTGGGACATCCATTCGATCTGCTCGGCCGCAGTAACATTTTTAAGGCTTAAACCGATTCGCTGCCGGTCTGAGTCGAGACTTATTACGCGGAGGAGATGGGTTTCGCCCTCGCCAATTACCTCGTGGGGATCTTCGATGGTATCACGAGAAAGCTGTGAAATATGAAGCAGTCCTTCAATCCCTGGTTCGATTTCAACAAATGCCCCGTAGCTTACAATCCGGGTAACAGTGCCTTCGACCAGCTGGTTGATTGTATAATTATCTTCAGCCATAGACCAGGGATTTGGCAAAAGCCGCTTTCGGCTTAGGGCTATCCGCTGTTCTTCTTTATCAAGACCTAGGATATAAACTTCGATTTCATCGCCTACTTTAACTACTTCCCTGGGATGGTTTACCCTATGCCAGGCCAATTCTGAGATATGAACTAGTCCATCAGCGCCGCCAAGGTCGACAAAAGCCCCAAAACTGCGAAGTCCGCTAACTCTTCCTATTAATACGTCGCCGCGGTTTAGGCTGTTAATAAGCTCCTTCTTGCGAGCTTCCTGCCACTCTTTTTGAGCATCCCTTTGCGATAGGACAAGACGCCGCCGTCGCCGATTAACCTCAATTACCTTTAGGGGAAGGTTCTCATCCCGTAATCGGGACATCACCTGCTGACGCTGCCGGTCATCCATTCCGCGGCGCAACTCAACCAAATGGGAAGCGGGAACAAAGCCTCTTAAGTTGCCAAATGGGATAATAACGCCACCCCGGTTATAACCAATGACCGGGGCCTCCAGCATGTCGCCTGAGTCAAGGTATTCCTGGGCGCGTAGCCAATCCTGGTTTAATCGGGCCTTCTGAATTGAAACTAGTAAGCGATCCGGATGACTTGTATCGAGAATATAAACTGGAACTTCGTCGTTTAACTTAAATTTTTCTTGTTCTTCATCCTCAAGTTCTTCAATATCGGATAGTTGAACCAACCCATCCCTTTTGAGGCCAAGATCTACTATGATTCCTTGATTGGATATTGAGACGATAATGCCGGTGCGGATATCTCCAACAGTCGGCGTGTCATAATCATGCTCGTTAAGGAGTTGGGCTAAATCTTGAGGAACGTCAGGGTCTTCTGTCGCAGCCTTCTCTTCGGTCACAACCTCATCTTCGGTCACAACCTCATCTTCGGTCACAACCTCATCTTCGGTCACAGTCTCGTCTTCGGTTACAGCCTCGTCTTCTGCCGCAGCTACGTCTTTTGACGCAGCTACGTCTTCTGTCGTAGCTGCCTCTTCTGTCGAAGCTGCGTCTGCTGCTGAAGCTGCGTCTGCTGTCGTAGCTGTGTCTTCTTGATCGCTGCTATTGATTGGAAGTTCCATTCAATACCTTTGTAATAATCCGATAAAGTCCCTCGCGTGCAAATAAAAAAACTCGGCTATTGTAATTCGCCAATTTCGACGAATAGCCGAGTAGGGTGTCTCTGTAACTCTGACTGAGGGCCGATTTACCTATGTTCATTCACAGTGGTTGCCCTTACTTCGTCTAAGAACGCTGATAATAACAACCTGTTAATTCAAGAGGCTTACGAGTTACCCGAACACACCTTAACTCAACCTATTTGTAAAATAGACATTGTCGTCACGCATAGGCGATTATAGCCATGTGCAATTTCTTTGTCAATCGAGTAGAGGCAGTATCACCAGTGGTTACAGGCGGCAAAACGGCTCTTATATTATTTATGACGGCTCTATATATATTTTCTTGTAAGCCAGGGGGACAATCTGGAAAAAAGATTTTCCTGGCGTTAAGTAGAGCGCATCCCCACTATTATCATAGAAGGTTAGCATATGACCGGGCTGCTCTCTGCGCCATATGCCATCGTATTGAAGGCCATTACGGAAAATTGTGGCTGGACCTTCTCCCCATAACTTGACCTGGATGGATGGCGAACCACCAGAATCTTCAATAATCTCTGTGTTGATATGCTCAGCTTGAACGATGATAATGTTGTCAAAGGCAAGTTGTTGATTCGTATTTGCGTCGAGATGACGAACGCCATCACTCCAGCGCAAGAATTTTCCTATTCCAGGATCGTATAACCAAAATGCACTGGTAGCCAGATACCTAATCTCAACGCTCTTAACTGGAATTCCGCCATCAGGAGCTTCAGACTGAAACTTCATGGCGTTTTGGAGGACCGGCGCAGAATCTTGTCCTCTGTCTTGAAGAGCTTGCCGGATAACTCTCGTGTCGGTGAACATTGTATCCTCGAATCTACCCGAAGTAGAGGTACTATAATCTCTGTAAAAGCCACTATGTCCGAAATCAGGAGATACAACGCGGTCAAAAAAATTGCTGGCGGCTATCATCATCTTAATTTGATAGCTCGAACCGGAATAAGCAAAGGCAGCATCGAACATAAGCGGGATCTCAAGATCAATTAGTCGGCCGCTTCTTATTGAGCCAACCCGGTTCCCTTCTTTTGAATAAAAAATAGCGGTAAATCGAGTTATCCCCCCTTCAGTTAAATGTTCGAAAATGATATCAGCATTGGCTAATCCACTCTGGGGTCTTACGCGAGCACTGTTGGATATTTTTACAGCAATTGGTCGTCTCTGTAAGGTTTCCGGGTCATCGACGGTCTCACCGGTAAGGGGATTATAATTTGGCTTTACCTCAAGATCATTTATAGGGTTCTGGGCGTCAACGGCCGATGGTTGTACCTTTATTGCAGGCGACTGATCTTCATCGTCTCCTATGTTCTCAATCGCTTCTGTGTTGTACTCAACAGCGGGTGGTGGATTACCTTCCGGAGGAGGAGTAGCTTGTAGACCCTTTTGGATTGGACCACTTTGTACAAGTAATGGCAGTGGTTCGTTTGAAGAACCAGCGCAAGAGACAACAAATACTGAGATAAAAAAAACAGCGATTTTCATAGCCAACGATGATGACCGGTGTACGAACAATCCTGGCGACCTCAATCTAATCTTCCTATCTCTACCATGTCGGGAGTGATCACATTATCACTAACAGGTTGTACCTTGCTGCTGGCCCTGCCAGATTAACTCAACCTTGATGCAGCTTACTGGTGGATTGCCTATTCTAAGACTGGCTCATCATACAATTCTAAGATGGAATATAATAATTCTAGCAATATGTTCTTTACACTCTCTTTATCAAATGCGATACACGGCAATACTTTTATTTGAGAATCAAGTCGTAAAATTATCTTCAGATCATTCGGTTCCCAGGCATCAGCAAGGTCCTGCTTGTTGGCAGCAATAACGAACGGGGTGTTAGCATACTGACGGAAAGTATTGAGAATTCGCTTGGCCTCACGAAACGTCTCGGGTCTTGTGCAGTCGACCATTATAATAAATCCGAGCATGCCCTCTGAGAGAATCTCCCACATAAAGTCAAATCGACGCTGCCCAGGAGTACCAAATAAATAGAGAACCAGATCATCGTCAACTGTTATCCGGCCAAAATCCATGGCTACGGTAGTGGCATCCTTCAGCGCTGCTTCGGTATTGCTCGTTAGCTTCTTTTCGGTTGAAACAACATCAATTTCACTTACAGAGCTGATGAACTCAGTCTTGCCAGATGAGAAAGGCCCCGTGACGACCATCTTTACCGCTTGCATGCTATCGCTACCATAATTCGGTCTAAAGCACTATTTTTGTAATGTTAATCTCACCTATCTTTTGAGAATCCCAATTGAAAGAGAGAACACAATAATTTGGCCATCCTATTATTTTATATCTTGAGAGCAAGGGGATAAGGAGGAATCAGAGCCGCCTAATTTTTCTAATGAGCCTTTTGACGATTGACCGGTCTACTGCAGGCTTTCCATCCCCCTTGTCTTCTGCTTGTAGATCGGCCGAGGTGTCAGATTTGCGGACAGGCATATGAATGGGGTCTACTACCTCGACAAGCCCAGCCTGTATCATGCCATATACAATACGCCGGATTTGAAAGTCGCTTAGGTTAGAAGCTTTAGCGATCTGGCGGACTGAATTTCGAGGATTAACAAAAGAAACGACACGCCATTCGTCAATGGTGAGATTAACATTTTGTAATCTATCATTGGGGTTTTCCGGAAAGCGAAGGCGGATATCAAGATCGGGAAGTTCCTCTTGTAGATGTTCCCACTCCTGCAATCTGCGGCTGCCCTCAAGGATGACGCTTTCTAGGTCGATTGGCACGGTAATGCGATCTGATGATGGTACTTGATTGGCATCAAATCGAAATAACCCTTCAACCCAGGTAAACAACTTATAAGCGACATCCAGAATGTGTTGTCGTATACTCTGGATAATGTCGCTTTGAGTCGCGTAGCCGGCTTTGATAAGCATGTGGCCTAGCTGCTTGTCACTTGTATCAGCTGCTTTGGTCTGAACAATTTGTCCCTGCCGTTCTGTGAGAATCCCAGATTTTTGAAGGACAAAAGCCAGGCCGCTGCCGTTTTCACCCAGGGTGGCATAGATTAGCTTGCCCTCTCGAAAAGACATCGTTGCTACCTGGGGCCCCTCTAATGTCAAGGTCCCAGTTTTTCGAGCCAAGTTAATCAGATTTAAAAGTTGTGTCGTTGAAAAATCGCGTAGGTTGCCTTTCAATGCCATCAATTCTGTTCCCGCGCCCTTTCGGACCTCCTGCCCGAATTTCTTTGTTCTTCTTGGGTCGAGATTACTCTATACTCAGCCCGTCAGTCGCGGGACATAAAGACTATTTACAATTTACCAACAAAACATATAGCTCCTAGGTGTGGGCATTATACACAGTGGAAAAATTGGGGTCAAACCCCCCATTGGTAATATGAGATCATGGTGTCTCGATAAAAATATTGGATGAAAACCGTTAATCATGGAGAATGCGCAACCTAGAGAGAAAATAAAAAATTTGTTGCTTGTGAGGCTCTTTTTTCAGTGTAAAATAAATAATTAGCCATTGTGACCAACTTTGCAGTGATTCATGGTTTTTGGGGCGGTGGCGAAATGGCAGACGCAGCGGACTTAAAATCCGCCGGGGTAACCCCCGTGTGGGTTCGAATCCCACCCGCCCTATTATTCACAAAGAACTTGCTTTCTCTCGTTGGCGAGTCAATAAGAAATTTCAAGAAGTAAAACAAAATATGCAGCAGATTCAGGGGAAATAGTCCTATTTTCTCATTAGGAATAGGGGTTGGACGCATATTATTTCTACCAAGACTTGCTCTGTTAGTAAGAAGTTATGTCATTTTTGGCTGATGAAGACAAGGTAAGGATGGCGTGCGTATGAGAAAAACAGTTAAGGTTTTACTCCTAATATTTTTACTGTCTATGGTTTGTTATTTTTCAGGATTGTCCTATTTTGTCGTCTGTAACAGTCCTGACCAGAACGGCAAGCTCGGATTGATATCCAAGATTCCACTGCCAGAAACTTCGCAATATCAGGAGACCTGCAATAGTTCTGGATTCGATCTAAATTCAGCGATCGGGGATTCGTTTGAGATCGTTTTCCTCGGCTGGGCTGTTGTTGGGGGAATATGGATGATAATGATTTTAAGAGACATATCAGAATCTCTCAGACTTTGGCAGGAGTTCAGGCATTAAATATAGGTCTATTTCTAAAACCTCAGGCGCTCCAGCAGTGAGATAAATTGTTAACAATCGTAAAGCTGACCGGAATAACAAATCATATTCCCCTTGATTTTTGATCCTTCTAAATTCCCGTTAACCATTTAATATTCTCCTCGTAGCTTAAAGATCATTAGATTTGGGCCATCGAGCAGGCCCTGCATCCTCTGGAAATTGCAAAGTAAGTTCGATCCGCAAACTAAAAGTTTGTGCCACAGATTTTGGTTCATTGTCGGCAAGTATGTTGGGGCAAGGCAATCGGGTAGATAGTTGTTGTCGCGAGACGGGGTCGTTCCCGATTGCCTTGCCCTTACAACTGTTAGTTCGATCCACAAAGTGACTGTTTGCGCAACAGATTTTTGTTGATTACTGGTAACTTTTCCTTCTAATATTCTGTCAAAAAATTGATATTCTCCTCTAAGCGGAAAGATTATAAGATTTGAGCCAGCGATCTAACGCTGAGTACGCCCCTGTCCAGGTTAATAGCGTTTTTTCTTCATTCCAAGCCAGCGAAATAAAGTGGCGATGATAAATGGTATACTTAGAGTGAAGAGTTCTAAATGGAAGCAACCGAT
>BTQB01000052.1:0-11504 GCA_036985655.1 Anaerolineae bacterium
GAAGGAGCTCTTCTTACGCATTGCCAGCCAGTAACGCCGCCCTTTGATTTGTTTGCCCTCTTCATTTCGCAGATAGCGACCTGCTTTGTACATCGCATCATTCTTCAAATGACGGAGCATCCGTGGCCTGTACAGTTTGGCTGCAAATAATTCCATTCCCGTCGCTGGATTTGCCAGGCAGCAGTACACGTTTGCTTCCTTACCGCCCTTAACGATTCGAGTCACATCACTGATAAGATTATCCCGGTAAAAGCTGCCAACTGATTCGATCAGCCACTGCCGCTCGTGATGCAGCGGATCAAGCGCGGCCGCATAACTGGGCACAAATTCATTTTCACTGTCGTCAAAATCGGTTAACAGCGCCCTGACTTGGCCAGGATCTTGCCTTGTTCGTCCCTGCCTGAGGGCCCTTCTCCTAAATTTTCTGTCCTGGTTAAAAATAACTTCCTCTAAATGTTCGTATTTCTCATAAAAATCGAAGTTTTTAGAATCCATTTTCCTTGCCTGATTGTTAATCTGATCCAATATCAAAAAAGTCCGGATGAGCATCCCCAGGCATGATGAAACAGGCTCTAAAGAACTGGGGCTTTGCTCAGCCTTGGACGTTACGCGCTGTCCTTGGCTTCTAGCGGCCGGTATTGGCCCAAAAACAAAAAAGCCACGGGTTGGGACGCCCGTGGTTGACAAGGTTCCTGGTGGAGTTTGTCAGGGGTAGATCGCAGGCGCACCCAAGCAGCGCTGTTTTCCAACAGCCACAAGAATAGTGATACTTTCTTTCATGTGTGCACCTCCTTTTATCTAATCTTGCGCCAGTCTACCAGATTATGCCTTTTGCGCATGTAAACGACTTTACACATTTGCATTTATTCTTCCATTCTCGACTGCCAGGTTAAGTGTGCAGTTGCTTTCGGTAGATATCTAGTGTGGATGGGTTTCCTAGATAATGCTTAACTGGCCGAACTGCTTAGCTAAGCTGCTGATTCATATTCTGAAGATGCTCCAGTCACTCTCTTGTCGGCTCAGCGCTTTGGGGCACAGGGCGGATAGGAGTCCCGCTCTCTTGGCCAGCCGGCCGCTAATGGTCATTCATCGAAGCCAATTTTCTTTCAATCCGGGCAAGACGGTGATCAATGGCCTCATTTTGATAACCTAAATTCCCGCCTTCTCTTTCACTCAATGCCCGAGCCTCTATTGTCCATCGCCTGGCCAGCCCTAAGTCGCGTTCGTGCCACTCATAATATTTAGCCAATTCGATTGTTGCGCTGAGAACGAGAGGCGCCTGCGGACCTGAGTCATAATCCTCAATGATCTGCTGCCAAAGGCCAACTGCCTCCTGCCGGCGATCCATTTTTCTCAACAACATTCCCAGATCATGCCGCAGTTGTATGTTGAGGTCAGAACTCCCGCTTTGATCTCCTTCACTTTTTAACGCCAGTTTCAATATTTCTTCCGCAGATTCTCTATATCCCAAGGCAATCTGCCATTTTGCCAGGCTGTGCATATCCAGTGGATGCTCATTTCCTGTCGGTTTGGAAATTAGATCAAAGACATGCACGGTTAGGGTGACCATCGATAACATATCGATATGGTTATGGTAGAAAACCCGGACGATTTCCCTGGCGTCACCTCTTCGGAGATAATCCATATAGATGCCCGGTATCAGCCAGCCCGGAACATCTTCATGAGTGCGATATATAGACAGCAAATTCTTTTCAAGGGAATTAAGGGAGCAAGAGCCCAATCGCTTTCTCCAAAGTCGCCTGGCTGGGTGCAATAGATCTATGTGCGGCCGTCCTCTCAAGTCATCGATCAGACTATCGAGACGATTCATGAAATACCGGTTATCCAGCAAGGGTAAATCAAAAGACCGGCCATTGAAAGTTATTAATCCCTCCAGGCTGTTTACCTTTTCCGCCAGGGCCAACAACATGGCTGGCTCCTCTCCCGGGTCGCGGGCGAAATATTGGCGTACCACCAGCGCATCCCCATCGAAGTAGGCTGCGCCGATCATGAAGGCAAATGTCCCTGCTCCAGACAGACCGGTCGTTTCACTGTCCAGGAATAGAAACTCCCTTGTGTTTATCTCCCTTAGTCGCTCATCCCTGAGAAAATCAGCCAGTGGAGTATTCCTAGACAGTAATAAATCGCCTAAAACCCGGTCGCCATGTTTATAATTCAAGGGATAGACGCCATCGACCACGAAGGCGGAACCAAATTCATTGTGGATAATTCGGCCGCCCGGCAGTAATCGCTCTATTGGCTGCTCCTCCTCATATTCTTCCACTTGAAGCAAAGGAGTGGCGACAGCCCGAGGGGCGCTCTCGCTCCTTGTCTCTTTCAGAACCTTAGCTCCTCGCAATGATCGTGCACCTTTAACCACGCCTAGTTTACGGAGTCGCTTCTGAAATTCTTCTCCCATAATTTCGATTTTAAGGCTGACATTAGGCCTGAGCAAGAACTTGTACCCTAACTACCCTGATTGACTATACTTATCCGGTTGTATTTGAGTTAGACTTTGGGTTGCTTTTATCATTAACTTGAATCTTTTGGATTGAACTTGTGGAAATAATCCTCTTATTGTTACCCCTATTTGCCGTCATAATAGTCGCAAATATCCTCGTGCTTCGTTCAAATCGGGTGGAGCAGTTGCTGTTCCATGTTTTCTTATTCCTCATCAACATTCCGGTTCTTATTATCGGTTTATTGTTAATGGCTCTGCCTTCTTTGGATCTTGCTGCCGGATTTGAAGAGTTTGGTTTCACTTTAACAAATCTCAGTCAAATCGGCCTGGTTGTTATTGTAATGGCTGGCTGGGGAATGTTAGTTTCTATCACCCCTGTTAGGCAGCTTCTTGCCAGGATCCTACCCCTGGACCCAACATCTTCGGTTCACACCCTGGCTTTAATTCTTGCCGGGTACCTGGTCGGGCAAGGCGCCTTGACTCTAAGCCAGGAGGGATTACTGGGTCTCGTTGAATCAACTGAACCTGTCACCGTCGCTCTAATCGTCGGCACCGAACTTCTATTTATTATAGTGGCCTTCCTTGGCGTTGGCTTTCTTATTAGACGAAAAGGCAGGTCATTCATAAAGAGGTTGGGTCTCTCCAGACCGCCCCTGATTCACTTTGCCGCTGCCGGCGCCATTATTGTTGGGTTGGTAATTCTGCAGGCGGTTGGAGGAGCCATCTGGGCTTTTCTCAATCCGGATCAGGCCAAACTATTAGAGGATGTTAACAACCTGTTGTTGGCTGATGTTGATTCGCTTTGGAAATGGTCGTTGCTGGCGTTGGCCTCTGGAATCGGTGAAGAACTGCTTTTTAGAGGGGCGATTCAACCTGTATTTGGATTAGGTTTTACATCAATTTTATTTGCCCTGCTGCATGTCCAGTATGGTTATACACCCTTTATGCTGGTGATCCTGATCCTGGCCTTTAGCCTTGGTCTAGTCCGCCGCTACTTCAGCACCACCGTCGCCATCATCGTCCATGTGGGTTACAATTTCGTCTTGGGCATCATCGCCTTGTTGGCCACCTATCTGCAGCAGGTCGCGAGCTAAATTTGCGCCCCATTTTTCTCTTTGTTACAATGCTTCACTCCGGGGCATGGCGCAGTTTGGTAGCGCGCTTCAATGGGGTTGAAGAGGTCGTGGGTTCAAATCCCGCTGCCCCGATCATGGGCCCCGATACTGGATCCCGGTAACGGGCCAAACGCCGCGATGAATGCGCGGCGTTTATGCGTAACGGCCTTTCTTATCGAAACGGCGTTGATAAAATATCGAAAATAGATTTCTAAATAGCCCTAGGTCCATGAAAAATGATGAATCGTGACATCATTGCCCGGTTCGAATCTACCCTGAGCATCATCCTCTTTATATTGGGTGTTGTTATCTGCTTCATCTCCGTGGGCGCGGAGATTATTGGTCTGGACCTGACGCCCGGCTTCGGCATGGTCCAGATGTTTCAGCTCCTGATCGGTCTGACTCTTCTCACCTTCGCTGGATTTTTGAAAGTTCACAGCATGCGGCCGCCCAATGCACCCAAATCGCTGCAGGCTGATGTCGGAATCCGCTTGGGCGCCACAGGTTTGGTTTTTGCCTACGTTTCTGGGCTGTCAGACCTTATCGGCATCGGCACCCATATTGTCCCTGAATTTTCCCGCCCCTATGTTGGTCCTCTGCAATTAGGTAGCCTGATAGTTGGGGTCCTCATAGTTACCGTAGGTCTTCTGCTTTATTTCACAAGTAAGGGCACCCGCGAGTCCTCTTCCCTCGAATCGCTCCTCCCCAATAACCATTAATAGTCAGCCCCTCCAACAACTCATTGAGGTTTTGCTAGAATTCAATATGAAACTATGCTACTTTCCAGAAGAGATTCATCCGTCTCACCAAAGTGATCCAATAAAAGGAAGCGGATTTCTCAAAATATGCTGAGGTCTGGAACCGCACCGCACAGGGGATGACTAATGGGGTTATAATAGCGAGATAGCGAGGGCGGTCTTCGGCCTGTGAATGATGCTTTTCCCACGAGGCATACGATGCACAAGGATCCGTTAATTGAGTTGTGGCAATTGAAGATGGGATTGATTGGCATGATCGAGTATTTGAATGGGGGGCCGGACCATCTGGACAAGCTGACGGGTAAGACGGTTGCGCGCGCCTTAGGGGAATTGATGCAGGAAGTCGTCTCCCTGTCAGATAAGACTCCACGGGAAGAAATCGAAGTTTTCGCACGAGAAATTTTGGCCGGCACGGATGAAATGAAAGAACAGATGGCGGCGAAGTGGTATGATGAACTGCAGCCGAATATGGAAAGAGCCAACCAGCGTGCCCTCAACCTCGGCCACGACCTGGCAGAGTTCTCATGCTTGTCAGTCGACGGGCAGGAATGGGGATCGATCTGCATCAAGTGCCTGGAATGGGTGATTGTCACTCCAAAACGGACTCGTGGTGCTCTACTCCGTAAGTGCAGAGGCTGGTTGGTTAGCTGGAAATAGGCTGCACAGACATCACTTTATCTGCTCTTATCTGATGGGACGCCATGAGGCAGACACCGCGCTCGAAGTCATTCATCGGTTGAGCTGTGTATTGTCTGTAACCAGTGATTGACAAGGTTGGTTGTCGGCTTATTATTGGCAAGGGGTGGGCGATGATCCAGACTTCGTCGTTTTCACCGGCCGTCACCTCAAACTCCCGGCTGCTGTTGTTCTGTTCCGTCAATTCATAACAACCGGTCGCGGTTAATCGACTCATTTTTCCGGTTCCTTTGCCTCTACTTTGAAATCGACCAGCACGATGCTAGGCGCCGGGTTGGGACATTTTCTATTGAACCAATACCCCCTTTGCCAAGTAGTTCACTTCGGAGATTCTTTGATCCTTTTTTTTGGTGCTTCGTGCCACGCCAAATCGGGCGAGGGCATTCACCGCGAATGGTTGAACATTAGGATTGGACTCTGACTTGGGGGTATTATTATGAAGCAGCTGGATAGAAGGTTTTTCGACCTGGCTCTACCTGAAGCCGGTAAGGTCAAATGACTGGTTAACAATTGTGAAGGTGGCTGATTGCGTAACCGGCCTCTGGAACGTAACCTGGTAGAGCAAGGTTTGGCCGGGCCCTATAATCCACGGAAAAGCAGGATTGGTGGAAAGCATCAGATATACCGTTCCGCTGCTTGAAAGAGTCACATCGCCTACTTCGACAACCAGAGGCTGTTGGCCCAGGTTGGTGATTTGACCTGTTATGATGATATTCGATCCCTCTGGCGAAACAATCACTTCCTGGATTTGGACGACAGCCTGTTCTTCGGTCCCGCCACCCTCTTCAAAGGGAATATTTACCTGGATCTGGCTTCCTGTATTGACATTGTTTACTTGCCAGCGCAGCGTTGTCGTCTTTATGCCAGCAGGAATCTGGTAGCCGGCCGTGACCATAACGCTTTGGCCAGGAAGCACCTGGCCGCTTAACATTGGGTTGTTGCCCGCCTGGCTAACCGTGGGATTCAATGCATAAAGATTTCCAAGGTCATCCACCAGCACCAAATTAAGCAGGTCGCTGTTTACCGGCACCGTGCCGACGTTTTGAACCTGGTAATCGACCGTGTAGTAGGCAAAGCCAGAAGGAATGCCTGCCTGGTCAACCTGGAAACGTACTCCCGTAACCGTGATTTGCAGCCCCTCAATCTGGGCAGTTTGCCCCATCTCTACAACCGAACCTGGTAATAGAGCGTCTGGCGCTTCAGAGCTGGTGAAAGTCCCCTGCACAACCAATCGCTCAGCTTCTAAATCCCCCTCGATTAAGACCAGTGTGATTTGGGGCTGCCGTTGGGCGAAAATGTCCCTGTCACTGCTGGAGACCATCTGCCTGCTTGTTACAACAAACCGGGTCTTAATATCTGTCCTGGTAGTGATGGCGATCTCGTCTCCGGCCTGCAATCTTTCCAATAAACTCCGGTTTTCATTTGTATCGTCCAAACCAAAAACGTAATTTATCACCGAGCCATACGCCCAAAGGGCAATTGTGTCATTTGGCGTCTGGGGATCCCAGGGACCTTCCTGGGGTATTATTTCAGCCTGAACAGAAAATTCAACTCCTCCGATATTAAGAAAGATGGGTGATGCGATTGTTGTCGTTAAGCTTTGAGTAGGTCCAACAGCCTCAATAATAACTACATCTGTGTCGACGCTGCTTTCAGCGACTGTCGTTGGCTTCGGCGTGGTCTCCTCACTTCCGTCGTCACGAATTAACAAATAAGCAAAAAAACCTAAGAGGATCAGTCCAACAGCAGCAATTCCAAGGACGATCACTAGAGGTCGCCTTTTATTATAGGTAGAACGAATTTGTTGGCTCAAACCATTTGGCTCAGATTGAGGTATTTCGTCTTCGGATGGTGAATCGGTCACAAATTATTCCTGATCTGAATGATTATGATCCGGTCGACGGCAGCAGCAGCGGAATTATTCGTATATCAAAACTGGTGTCTCCAACCACTATTTGTTCAAATTGTAAGAAAGGGATTGAGATACGCAAGGTGCCAGGAACAACTAGCGGTCCGAATCGAATAGTCCCGGCCTCGTTTGTGGATCCAAAAGCCAGAAGCTCACTGGTCATGTTATCGTAAATCGCCACTCCCATATTCTCAACGCCTTCAGCAAGCTCGGCCACATAATTTACATTAGCATCAAAATATACGGTGATTTCGATGCTCACCTCTTTTCCAGTCACAACTACCGGTGTTCGCGTCGGCAGCGGAATAATTTGGATTATTGGCGGTGTTTCGGTCGGTGGAATCGCAATAACCGTCACCGGGGGTACTGTGGCGGATGGGATCGGAGATGGAATTGGGGTAGGCGTCGGCGGGCTGGGTTTAATGCCGCCCGACGAAGGCGGCCTTGTCGCCGTTGGAAAGGCCGTAGGCGTTGCCACAGTCTCGACGCAAACCACGTCATAAGTATATAAATGGGAAACGGAGTATTCAGGCGGCGCTACAGGACCAACCAGAACATACAACCAGCCAGTATAGTTGGCCAGCCAGACAACTTTGCTCCCAAAATCTCCTGGAGCTTTATCGTCGTTACCGCCCAATCCATTACGGTTCTGATCGTAGAGGATCATATTGGTGTCGTTAACGCTAGACAGGTTTAACGTCTCGCACGTGTACAGCAGACCGGGCTTAACCCAAATGCGATAAAAGTCGTTATCTGGTCCCTCTCCAAATATTGGTACAAAATTAGCGTTAAAAGCCGTACCGGCTCCAATCAAGCAGGAAAAGTCAAAGTCGCCATTATATTCACAGGCATCGGCTCCTGGAACCCTTGTGCCCGTAGGTAGCGGTGAAGGTGTTGGGGAAGGTGCAAGCTCCTTTACCTCGAAGCAATAGGTCTGATCGGCCGGGTTATTAGGATCCCGGTTGCTCACCTCCGCATAATAAAATCCATCAACTCCAGCAAAGAAGGTGAATTTTGAGGCCCTGGTCCCGGCCACAGCATCGTCGTTTTTACCAATTACGTTGCCGTTGGTGTCATACACCGTCAACACAGTATCTATCCCTGGGGAAAGTTCGCTCGTTTCAACTTCATAGGATGAATTTGCTTTTCCAATAAATTGGAAAAAATCAACATCACCAACGGGCCATAGGGTGAGCGCACACAGCTTCCCTGCGCCCGCTGCTGTAGTTGTTGAAGTCTGGAGAGTGTTATTTGGCTCAAACCTATCTACAAATACAGGGGTTGCTGTCGCACCTGAAGGTGTAGCGGTTGGACTGGCTTCATCTTCTTCAATTATTAAACGAGCTGTAAATTTTGCAGGATCAAGTTCGGCGTTGGAAGAAGGGTTGGTAAGCAGAAGATTCAAGAATCTGTCGCCATCAAAACTGTTGTTCTGTATCGTCTCGACCAGAAAAGTTTGGCTCGTTGAACCTGATAGAAATGTCAAAACCCCCGCGGCCGATTTATAATCTGTTCCTGACTTAGCTGTTCCATCGAGAGTCTGATATTGAACGGTGGCAGTCGTTGTCGCTTGAGCGCTGAGCTGAACCCCAATGGCAATCGTCCCACCTTCCGTTACCTTATACTCCGTCTGAGAAAAACTGAATAACGGCTTGTCCCCCTGAGGCGCCAACGATAATGCGCTCCCTGTATTAACCGCTCCGGATGGTTGGACGGAAACAACGAAGACAGCCAGAATGAGGGAAACAAAGAGACCAAGGATAATGTGGGTCAATCGGATTGACCAGATTTTATTCATTGAGACCCCCATCGACCAGCTTGAAATGATTACTGTCCTCTACGCTCAATATCCTACCTTCAGCTATGGGGCAGATTGAGCAGTCCAAAACTTTATCAGATTATAGATAATGGGGGTATGACGGGCAAATGAGTGGATGTAATTAAAGTAAGATAAAGTTACCAGGGCGCACCGTTTTGGCGCGCCCCGATGGAAATATCTTGCTTATTCCTCTTCTATATTAGTTGTTAATACTTCATCAACCAAACCATACTCCTTTGCAGCTTCAGCAGTCAGGAAGATATCTCTGTCGGTATCTTCCTCTATCTTCTCAATAGTCTGGCCTGTGTGCTCACTTAATATTATATTTAGCGACTTTCGCAGCCGTAAGATCTCATTGGCTTGAATAGCGATATCTGAAGCTTGCCCCTGGGCGCCGCCAAGGGGTTGATGCATATGTATCGTTGCGTTCGGCAGCGCATAACGCATGCCTTTGGTTCCCGCTGAAAGCAGAACAGTTCCAAAACTTGCCGTAAACCCCACGGCAACTGTTGAGATAGGGCACTCGATCTGCTGCATCGTATCATATATGGCCATTCCAGAATATACTTGCCCACCTGGCGAGTTGATATAGAGACGGATAGCCTTGCTCGGATCCTCACGGGCCAGATAAAGCAGCTGGGCAACAATTAAGTTTGAGATCTGGTCCACGATTGGAGTCCCTAACATTATTATGCGCTCTTTCAACAATAAAGAGTAGATGTCATAAGCTCGTTCTCCCCTACCGCTTGTCTCAATTACCATTGGTACCAATGACGTTGGTATGTTCATAGAAAGTCTCCTTCTATATATTCTTAATCTTATTCCTCTTCATCCAAGCTAGCGCTATCCTCAGCCCTCAAAGTCTCTAAATCAGGTGCTGTACCGGTTAAAATTTCTTCAACTCGATCGATTGTTTTTTCCATTAATAGTTCATTGCTTACCAGATCGAGTCCTTGACCTTGAGAAAACATCTTTCGCAGCTCTTCCTGAAACTCATCCTTAGCTTTAAAATTCTCAACACGTTGTTCGATCGCCTCGTCGATTTCCTGTGATTTGACGGTTAAGCGCTCTTCGGAAACAAACTCGCCCAAGGCTAAACCTCTCTCAATCCGCTTAGTTGCATTTTCTCTCCACGCTTCTCGGAGCGTCTCTTCGCTTTCCCCATGTAATTGAAGATAATCATTCCACTGCCAACCTGATCTTGTCACTCGTTCCTTGGTCTCCTCCAACAAGCCGTCTAATTCTGACTCGATGGCCGCAGGAGGGTAGAGTATTTCAGCGCCCTCGACCAACTCAGTGGTAAATTCATCCAAGGTTCTAGCTCGAGCATCCCTTTCAGCCCGTTCAAACAACTCTTTTTTAAGAGCTAGTCTCAAATCATCTACTGATTCGTACTCTCCATCCTCTTGGGCTAATTCATCCGTCAATTCTGGTAACTCACGAGACTGAACTTTAAGAACTTTTACTCTGAACGTGGCTGGTTTTCCTGCTAACTCCTCGTCTTCGTAATCATCATTAAATGAGACGGAAAATTCCTTGTCTTCGTCAACTTTAAGTCCGATAACATTTTCTACAAACGGAACATTGGGAAATGTTCTGTCTGGGTCCATGGGCAGCTCGATCTCATTCTCATTCCATATGATCTGTCCATCTTCCTCATCAATTTTTCCTTCGCCCGATAGGGTTACCAGGTCACCCTCTTCTACCGGCCGCTCTACTTCTTCCAATATTTGATGATTGATCCTTATCTGATGTAGGGCCTCTTCCAGCGCTGCATCTGTGACCGCAACACTTTCTATCTCTCGCCGAATGGAGCGATAGTCGCCCAATGAAACTTTGGGCTGAAGCGGAATAGTTATGTCAAGAACTAGTGGATCCATGTCAATATTATCCAGGGTCGGTTGGCGATAGGCTGGCGCTTCAACCTCTTCCAACGCCTCTTCAACAACCCCCTCCAACATCGACTCAACTGCTTCTGCTCGAAGGCTTTCTTCTCCAATGCGGTGCGCCATGATGTTATACGGAACCTTCCCCTTTCTGAATCCAGGAATTCTCAGCTGCCTGGAAAGCTTGCGGGCAGTTCGTCTCATCTCCTGCTGCACCTCTTCCTCAGGTACTTCCACGGTTACCTTTAGCTGCCGCTGTTCATCTTCTTCTGTTTTTATGGTCAAAGTCACTGAATTACCTCAAAATATTTCATAATCACCACTTCATTATTATCTAACAGACATATATCACCCTTGAGGGACGACCAATTTGAATAGTTGCGTCCAGGATCTCCCCAAAGCTGTCAAGTTCAAGGGAATAAAAAGAGTTGCTCCTGCCACTAAGGCCGCCTGAGCAACACCCCAATCTGGTGGGGAAGGCGGGACTTGAACCCGCACGCCTCGCGGCACATGATCCTAAGTCATGCTCGTCTACCAGTTCCGACACTTCCCCGTCCGGCGGATTATACCATTGGGAGTTCCTTTGCCAATACAGGATAAGGCAAGTAAAAGCATTTTCCAATTATGCATTTTGCCCTTATATTAAGCCAATAGAAAGACGTTAGATAATTGTCAAGGTCGGGCCAAGTCTGGAGATAATTATGGCTACATTATTAGTTAAGAATGCCCAAATATTAGTTACCATGGACGATGAAAGACGAGAGATTAAAGGCGGCGGCCTTTTCGTTCGTGATAATATCATCGAAGGCGTTGGACCCACTGCTGATATGCCCAATTCTGCCGATGAAATTCTTGATTTA
>BTQB01000053.1:0-11468 GCA_036985655.1 Anaerolineae bacterium
AAGCCAAAATAACAATCAGCATAGTTTCTCACACCCAATTCATCAAACTCGACCAGAAAATCTAAATCACTCTCAGCCGGATTAAAATCTTCTCGCGTTACGGAACCAAACACTTCAAGTCGTTGTGCATGGTATTGTTTACACAGCTCTTCAAGTTGCGACTGTTTTTCCTGGATAATTTTGTTCATTTGTCTATTTTATATCGAAATTCAAACATATTCCTCTTCAAATCCCTAAAAAAGTGAAAAGAAAAGGGGTCGGTGACAGGCGAAAAACGAAAATGATTCGTATTTGTCACCGACCCCATTTTTGCTAGGGCACTTCCAGCTACAACCGGGGTAATTTGAGTCTTTTGTGGTACGGCATGAACGCAGAGCATGCTTAATCTGGGGGAAGATCGATTATTTTATTATTTTAACTCCGTACCCTATCCTGATTCATAAAAGCGCTGGGTAATAAGGAGAAAAGGGGGTAAAAGGGCATCTGACCCCTTGAATTACTATTCCCAGCTAACACTTCTCTTATAACTTGAATCCACAGTCTCTATTAAAATTCTAGAGAAAATTCTGGGGTTTCCTGAATTAAGTATTGTGTCACCAGAATTCTCACCAGAATTCCATCATTTTAAAGTTCGCCCAACTCCATTTGCTTGAGCTTTTTTGCTAATTCCACGCCAGTAACTCCTGCATAACGTTCTGTCAGTTTCTCCCGAAGATTGAATAATCTTCTCTTTGCTGTATCAACTAATTGCGCATAAGTGGTGACGTTAACATGACCATTATCGCCGACCTTCTGTTTCCCTACGACTTTCCCCGAGACGGTTTCCCCTACAACGAAGGCAAAAATGTGTGGGTTGCCGGTTAATTCTTTGCAACCAATAAAATCCTCAACGTAATGAACTGCCTGGTCTCTGTTGTCTCGGGAAAGACTCGAACCACCGCGTTTCAGTTCAATAATTAGAATTCGCCGCATATCCACCAGATCGGTATCGGGGTTAAACTGTTCCGCTCCGGTCACTGATGCCGTTGAATCGCTAAGCAGAAAGAGGTCAGGCCTCTTCCGGTCGTTCTCAAAATAATTTTCATCGGAATCGATCTTGAATATCTTCTTAACGATCGTGTGTAATTGCCGGTTTGAGGTGTACTCCGCAGAATCGAATTCTGGTCCAAAAAGCCACCGTGCTTCTGTAACCAACGGATGTAGGATTTTTAGTTCATCGACCTGCGAGTCTCCCGAGAGTTTGTCGATCGCTTCGATAACGCACATTCTGCGATCGATTTCATCAAGTACCGATAGTGCATCTTTGATGGTCCATTGGTCGAGAAGTCTGTTTAGCCCCGAGATGTCGTCATCCGAAAATTGACTGAGTTTCTGAAGAAGTGCCTTCCCGCTCCTAGTCTTCTCCAGATTGATAACTGCTTCTACGGCAATACCAAGAGTCTCTTGATTGCTTGTGGGATGGGCGTCAACGACATGCTCAATCACCTCGTTAACCTCGAATTTCCCCAAAGGGGATAATTCGGAATACTGTTCTTTGAACTCATTCTGAATTGATATTTTTGTCTCGTCTATCTGTTCCCTGGCTAGCTTGCTGAATGCTCCTTTGATATATTTCGAGAGCACATTATAAACTTCACTCATAACATCGTTTTGAAGAAACCCCGTCCAGTCCTCGTTGACATATTCGGCAAGGTCATTGGTCTTCGCCACAAATGTATATCGTTTAGCGAAACGTGTTCGACCATCCAATATTGTGTCATCGCCCAAGGTCCACGAAGGTTCGCCCACCAAGCGACCCCCCTGCCAGAACGCAACGCCTTGGTAAAGGGTGGAGCGAGCGGCTTTCTGGGTATCAATGAACAATATGTCAAGAGTAATATCGCCATTAACATTCAACACGGACTGATCAATGAGACCTTCGTGCTCCTCAAGTGGAACAGACTTGCCATTGATGTTGACAAGGAATCGCGGATCGTGCAGAAAACGAGCCGAGATCACCTCAAGAATTCTATCGGGATTGGGCAGATTGCGCTGGACAAGAACTTCAAGACGAGTACCATGCCCAAGAGTATCCCGGCTGAATTCGCTCTGTAGCACGAAAGGTTGTGACTCGCTGAGAGTGCTGATATGAAACGTAGATTCTTCGCCGTCTTTGCGCGTGATGACCGTGTATCGATTGTTGAAACACAGAAGACCATGTCGACCAATACCGTTGCGGCCATAGGCTAAACGAGTACCGTTCCGCCCGCGTGGGAATTCAACTTGCGTGCCCTGATGCCGAAGACGGTTGTAACCCAATTTCATCCATCGAGCATGGAATTCCTCTTTAGTCAGCCCGATACCATCATCCTTAATTATCAATTTCTGATTATGTTCCTCGGGAATAGTAATATCGACCTTGGAAGCTCCCGCATCCCAAGCATTTGCGACTAGCTCCGTGAGGGCGGCATCAGCGTTGCGAGCCAAATTACCCAGCGTACGGATCAGGTAGTCCTCTTCAAAAAGCGAACCTTGGACAAAGTTCATGGCTTCTGTCGTCATACTTCACCTCCAACTCTTGTTGCCGCCTGGTCGTACCACATGAGGAGTTTTTGGTCTTCTTCGAGAACCTTCTCTGGTATCTTGGGAGCCTTAGCGATAATCATGAAAGTCTGCTCTTGCTGAAACGCCTTAAAGTTTTTTATTTTGATCTGGAAGATTTTTCTCATCTGGATTCCAGAATAGGCTTGAGGATGTCTGGGCTGCGGACAGCAAAAAGTTTGATGCGGTTGCGGACTTCACTGTCTGGATGAGTCCATTTGGTATGTAGCTGGTTGAGGATGTTTTCTTTTTCGTTGTCGTGAAGCTTCTCAAAATCACGCTCTTGTATGACTTCTGCCAGGTCTTTTTCTACATATTGAAATATATCGATCTGTTTTTCTTTCATGTGGTCAGGGAAGTAGAGTTGATAGACGAGGCCGTCGATAATTTCATCAAACAAATTAAACGCAGATTCATTATTAATTGATTTAGCATGCCGCATAAAAGTAACCAACTGGATTATTAAGATTGCTTGATTCTTATCACGCACATTAGCAATTGGTAATTTCTTCAGATCACTCACTAATACTTTAGGAAACAATCCTTTCTTTGCCTTTGGACTCCGTTTATGATGATACCAAGTTAATAGTGATGAATTGATTACTGCTAAAAGCACGTATGGGTTAGGAGAGTTAGAATTTATTTTTATCGGGATAACATCCCTTGAGTGGTATAGCTCGCCATCATAAAATGCCGCTATGATACGCCTTTCACTTCCACCGACTATTTCTTGAACTAATATTCTTTTTCCACGAAAGTTCTCTGGATTACGCTCAGCCGCTAACCAAGGGCCATACTTTATCCATCTTTCTCCTGTTATTGTTACATTGTATCTGGATAGATTTCGGCCAATAACTTCAGGCTTCCAATCATTACCCTTTTTGCTTTTTGAGTGATATGGTTTTTCTTTTACTGTTTGCCTGGTATGGGGTTTTCCATCAGGTGCTACACCCTTGCCTACTTCATAAGGGTTATACCCTGAACATGGTTTACACAACTCCCCAAGAGCGGTGGAATTTTGTGAAATCATATCAAGAATTCGAGTATCAACTTCATTCTCGAAAATACTTATATAAAAATCAGCCTCAATGAACTTTTTCTGTGGGATTATCAACTTATCAACATGATCTTTCAAAGATATAGCATCACCATATATTGATACGCGCACATTATTATCAGTAGAACTCTTTATGAGCGAAACTAAATTATTAACTTGAGCACTTTCAAAAACAACATCGTTAAACCATGATATATGCGATATATGGAAGTTATTTAAAATATACTTCCGAAGAGAATAAGCAGAAGGAATGGTAAGCCATGTGACTGGCACAATAAAGCTATGGGCACCGCCAGGTTTTAATAGATTTAGACTTTTCTCATAAAATAAAAAATAATTCTCAAATGACCCGCTTGCGGCATGATAATTCTTTTTAAAGTACGTCTTTAATTCTTTCGAATGAATATGGTGAAACCCATATGGAGGATTACCAATCACCACATCAAAGCCGTCCATAATCCCAAACATCCATTCTGGATCAAAAAATCCAGATGACATATTCTGGTCATAAGGATCCCAGCCAACAAGCTGATTGGCCGTCTTGCTCGCCCAACCATCTGCTATCAGCAATTCCCCCATCTCCTCCCGTATCCTCTTATCCTCATCTCGATATTTTCTTTTAGTAGGTGGTGTTTTGGCAGAAAATATTCGATGCCTTATATCAATAAGCTCTGATTCCAGCTTCTTTATATCCGGATTATCAAGCGTCATTTGTCCATCCTGGTTATCAATCCCAATCAGAGTATTGGCAGCGACAAACTTGGTTTCCAGGTTAGGCAGTGGCCGTATACCAAAGTTATCTTTGGATTTATCCACCTTCTGATCGACCACCAGTGAGATAAAAAAGCGCAGTTTGGAAATCTGCGTAGCAATGGGTTGTATATCCACGCCATAGATACAATTTTCGATCAAAAATAGTTTTCTGGCATAGTCAGGGGCGTTAATTTTCTGATCAAAAGCCTCATTAATCTCAATCAGTTTTTGTTCCCGCGCTTCCTTGTCATCAATATGGAATACGGTCTCGGTTTCCTTGAGTGCATTGTCCATCTGTAATTCCTGCCAGTAGGTGTTGTCCGGATCGACTTTTTGAAGGATATGCACCATCTTTTGCAGGATGCCCATCGGGAATGCGCCGGAACCACAAGCAGGATCAAGAATCTTGCAGCGATTAAGTGCCTGGATGATTTTTTTCTGTAAGCTCTGATTCTCATGAAAAGGGTTGCTGTCATCGTATGAAAGCAATTCATGGAGTTTTGTGTCCAATGCCTCTTCGTCAACTCCCCAGTCCTCCACTTCATTTTTCAGATAAGCAATCAGACTTTCGTCAACCATGTAACCGACAATTTCCCTGGGCGTGTAAAAAGAGCCGGTCTGTTTACGGGCAGTCGTTTTGGTTTCGGGGTTGTAGCTTGCCAGAAGATTTTCAAAGACCTTGCCCAGCAGTTCCGGATCAAGGGCAATTTCCTGTTCAATGGGAGTGTTTTCGGTAATGGTGAATTTTAGGAGTTAAAGATGTTGATTAAACCTTTGACCGCAGCCTGTTTGTATTTCTTTGCCTTGCTGTCGAAGTGATTACTTAAATCCACGTCTTCATCATGACCGAAGAAGAGATAATCCGGCACTTTAAGAGGGTTGTCTGTACGGTCAGAAAAGCCATCTTCATGGATAATTACGTCCCCGCCTTTGGGGCCTTTTTTAGTGGGATGTGGCTTATCCAGGCATTCAAAAAGTCCACCATTCATAAAAGGCGTATGATTTTCTGCCAGTTCAATGAATTTTTCAGGGTGCTTAAAACAGTTTTCATAGCGCAGCAGATTGGTCACATTCATATTCTGACCGGAGCGCCGATAAGCCCTTTTCCCCATTTCCTTATTCAGAGTGGCAAAAAAGAGGTTTTGCAGTATGGCTTTATAATAATGGCTTTGTACGTTGACTGATTTGAATAAACCATCCTCATGATAAGGCGATAAATCCTTGAGCATTTCCTTTTGTAAATAATCAAGATCAAAAAGCTGATTGGGGATCAATTGTTTTTCTTTAATGAACCAGACAAAGAGAAAACGGGTAAGCAGGCGAATTACATTTTTGGCGTTATGTTGCTGTATTGCCTCTTTCAATTTGGCTTCGTCATTTGAGCCGGTTTCATTGAAGAAGCTTTGAATCGTCGGTTCTCCGGGAAAGGAAACCTCATTGATTGCCCAGAAATACCAGTTGGATAGTTCGTTATAAAACTTCTTATTAAGAAGTTCGACATTGAGTATCTCTTCCCAGGCCGTATGCAGTGCATCGAAGTTATTAATGCCTGTAAGATTTTGCAGGGCAAATGAGCTGAGAATTTGAATATGCCCTGGATGTGGTTCTACCAATGAAATATCACGAATAATGGTTACTTTACCAAGTACATCTTTTTCGCTATCTCTTTTGTTCTGTCTTCGATTGATAACTGCTACAGATAATAACCCTCCGTGTTTGATTAGCACCATTACCGGCATTGGAAATACACGGTTTAGCTGGCGAGCAATAGCTATTAGTTTCCCCCGCGCATAATCCTGTTTGTTTAATTCGATGGCGAAGAAAAGATAGGAACTCATCAATCCCTGCTTCACCTCGTTTTCCACAAACAGCTTGTTCTGTTCACCGAGTTCCTGATCGGTAAGCTGGAACAGAAGCTGGATTTCTTTCCAGTCTTTAAACAGGGCTTTGTCTTTTGCGAAAGCCCGGTCGGGTTGTGTGTCGAACTGCTCGAGAAAAGCCGCTGACGATCCGTCGAGATCAAGCGTCTTTTCGCTTTTGTAACCCAGTGTGTTTAGTAGATCAATGGAGGCGGCGCGCAGGCCGGCACCGGAAAAAGCCCGGAGCGCTGTTTCGATATTGTTGTCGCGTGTCTGTGTTTTCAGTTGCATTTTTATCCCGCTTTATTCCTGCATAGACTTCAGCAAACGTTTCCCGGCGTCGGTGAGCCGGTATTTTTGCTTGCTGCTACGTGGCTTATCGGGAATTGTCATTTCCAGTAAACCTGCCTTAAGCAGTGGGTTTAGGCAGGTGTTAACAAAGTGCTCTCGATCCCGAAGCCCCGCGCTTTTTTGCAGTTCAGTTCTGGTCGCGGGGTTTCTGGCGGTCGCCAACACAGCCGCCTCTTGTGGGGTCACTTGTCGGGCACTTGTCGGGGACTTGTCGGGTGCTTCGGGGGTGACATTTTCCTGTGATCCAAATTCAGGCACTTTCACGATAATGCGGAACACATCTCCCTCAATCATCTCAGGATCTTCACCGCCATAGGCTTTGCCATATTTCATCAACCTTCGCATACCAGAACCCAGTTCGTCTGCCATACCAATCTGGCGGAAAAATTTTCCAATAACAGGATTTTTGGGAAATGGCGTAAAAGTCGCCGGATCCAGTGCACCAAAACCATGTGGCTTGCTGCTATTTTCTGTACGGACCTGCCCATATTCAATAATCAGCTTGGCGGGGAAGGCGTTGGTGTATTCGCGATGGATCAGCATATTGGATGCCACTTCGCGAAATATGGCATCCCGGATACTGATGCGTTCTATCCCCTCCAGATAAAACGGATCGGGTAGATGCTTGCGTACAAAGGCCATGATACGATCGTGACTTTCAATGAGGTTAGTATCCACAAAATCTCGATCATCGTAGCGATCCAGGTTAACTTTTCGCAAAATCAGATCGGTGCGATGGTGAGGCACCGCAGAGAGAATCAAGCTGTCCTTGCCTAATAGCAGAATACCTGCTCGGGTAACACCACTTTTGCCGGTTTCCGGATCGGTCTGGTAAAGTTGTGCGCTCTGAATCAGTTCCATGTCGTCCATCTTTAACCAGGGGTGATCATCCCGCCAGACACCCGCTAATCTTCGGCAGTTGGCAATCAGGTCAGTGCGCAAATCATCCAGGCCTGCATGAGGATAAATCTTATTTTCCGAATAGGTTGCCTGCTTGCGGTGATAGAGATCCGCCACCTGCCGTGTGTGATCAGTGATGTCGAAATCGCCGTCTTCATTGCGGTCGTAGATACGGTTACTGCAGCGGTGCACTTGAGAACTTTCCGGAACAAATATGCGAAGGATTGTTTTTCCTTCGGTCACCACTTCATCCACCGATAAATAGGCGGGAGGATAGAGTTTCTGGGAATTGTTAATGGCGGTTACAAAATCTCTTTTTATCTGCGCCACACAGTCTGGATCAACGCCGGTCACTTTACCCGTATCACTCACGCCAAGCAGCAGGGTTCCGCCATGACGATTAAGAAATGCGCAGACAGTCTCATAAGTATTCCGATTAAGGGTACGCCGACATTCCTTGAATTCAACGGAAATGCCTTCACCCTGTTTTATTAATGCCTTGAGATCAGCCATCGGTTTTCTTTGATTTGATGATAAGCCAGGTGATGAGTTCGAAATCAGCGGCATCAGTGGCCTGCTCCTGCCTGTCGGGGATCACAAAATCGCGGCCAGTCTGTAGTCCAGCTGCAGTTCGTTTCTGGAAAGTGCGGACAATTGAACTGATTGCTTTAGCCAGCAAGTCGCTGTATTTATCCATCTTTGCGCCATTTTCTGTCTGCTGGTCAAACAGGTCACAAAGTGCCTGATACGGCTCGGTCTTACCGACACACAGCTTCTGAAACATGGAGAGGACATTCTTGGCCTGGGTAAAGGTGAAGCGGACGGTGCCATCATTGCGAATATAGAGTAGATAATAGCTCCCCAGAGGATTCACTTTGGAGGGACGTTTTTCCTGTGGTGTGTGTTTGTGCCGCAGGCAGAAGATTACGCCGGGCTTTACTATCTCGTGCCAATTCTTGCCCAACAGATTAGCTTCTTTCATATCGTTAAGTGTTGCCGTCACGGCATAGAGACCCATTGGAGCGTCTTCCAGTGATTTTTTGTTGTTGTCTATGAAATTCATCAACTCAACCCGGAAATCATCGAGCGTGAATTCACTGAGTGAGACGTTGTCGTCCATCTCTTCCAGATCGATCACTTCGTCTTTGAGCCGGATGAGTTGCTTCTCACGATAGGTCAGTTCTTCCGCTACCAGGGCTTCGAATTGATCGGGATCGAGCAGATTGTCGGCACCACTGGCAGCAAGATCCACCATTGCCATGCGTGCTTCGACACGATCCTTGAGGTTGATGTACTTGTTCAGATCGTCAGTAGGCCAGAAGTTGACGAGCTGAATCTGCTTGTTGATGCTGCCCAGGCGATCGATGCGGCCAAAGCGCTGGATGATTCGCACCGGGTTCCAGTGGATATCATAGTTGATGAGGTAGTCGCAGTCCTGCAGGTTCTGGCCTTCTGAAATACAGTCGGTGGCGATGAGAATATTGATCTCACCTTCCTGTGGCATGTTCGACATTTTTTCACGGAGCTTGGAACGGGGCGAAAAGTTGGTCAGGATAGAGATGAAATCGGTCTGGCGGGTATATCCTTTTTGATGGAAGGTGGTGCGGTTATCGCCAGTGCCGGTTACCAGCGCACAGTGCAGACCCAACTCCTCAATCACCCAGTTCGTCAGGTTTGCATAGAGGTATTGCGCGGTGTCAGAAAAAGCAGTAAACACCAGCACTTTTTGATTGCCGTCATTCAGTGGCCGGTTGATCTTGTCTTGAATCAGACGTTTCAACTCCTGAAGTTTGGCGTCCCGATCCGGAGTGACGGCTGCAGCCTGTTCGTGAATAGCGATCAACTGTGTGCGATCCTTCTTGAGGTCTTTTTTCCATTCCTCGCGCTTCAGGTGTTCCAACTTGATCGAAAGCTTTTTGCCTACCGTCAATCTTTCCAGCAATTCCACATCCTCTTCCTCGCCCTGATCCTTGAGAAAATCAGGTTCTGTGTATTCATCCAGATTGCCTTCGAAATGGTCGATTTTCTGTAACAGATCTTCGATTTTCCTGATCGTGCGGTCGATCGATACCTCAAAGCTGTGCACCGAGCTTTCGAGTCGCTTCAGGTAGTTGGTACGCATCATGCCTATCAGATAGGACTCGCGTTTTATCTGGTCGTTAAAATCTGCACGTTTCCCTTCATCTTTGATATAAAAATCGACATAGGCCTCTTGCAGATAGGCGGACGGGTTGAAGATGCTCAACTTGTATTCCGAGATGGCTGCATGCAGGTCATCGTAGGACGGAAAGTATCCCTTGATATCTGTCGCCGGATGTAAGGCGATCGGCTTGAGCCTTTTGGGGAATTCGCCCATCTCTTTGGTTCCGTAATAGCTGATGATGTGTCGCCGTGACCGAGCGATCGTCAGTTCATCGAGTAGCTTGAAGAATGTGGAATCCAGAGCGTCGAGTAGACGGCTGACTTTGCGCTCCGGATTCTTCTTTGGATCTGCCCATTGCGTGAAGTGGGTCTGAGCATTTTTCATCGCCTGAGTAATACTGTGGATGCCCAGTGACTCATGAAAGGCTTTGTCTTCATCCTGTGTAATTAACAGGAACTGGTTTCGTAAATCCTTGAGGCTGTTGTTCACCGGGGTTGCCGAGAGCAGTAGCACTTTGGTATCCACGCCCGCCTGCAAAACCTGCTTCATCAGAAACTCATAACGCGTTATCTTGCGAGTGCCGTCCTCCTGAAGCTTACCTGGAATATTATTACGGAAGTTGTGAGACTCATCTATAACGATCAGCCCGTAATTCCCCCAATTGACGTTTGAATGCTTTGCCAAACCCAGGTCGGTGTGTGCTTGGACGTCATATTCAAAGCGATCCTTAAGCAGTGGATTCCGAACGTCGTTATCCCGGAACACCCGCCAGTTATCCTCCAGCTTTTTGGGACAGAGCACAAGCACACGATTATTGAGGAGTTCAAAATACTTAATGACCGCCAACGCTTCGAAGGTTTTCCCCAGACCAACACTGTCTGCGATGATGCAGCCGTTATGTTTTAATATTTTGTTGATCGCACCCTTTACGCCATCCTCCTGGAATTTATAGAGCATGTCCCAAACGTCAGACTCGAAGAAGCCGGTTTTCTCGTCAAGCAGCCCTCCACGTTCTGCCTCCGACAGGTAATCCTCGAAGATGTGGAAGAGTGTTTTGAAGTAAATGAACTCTGGCGAATTATTCTGGTATAGCAGTGAAAGGGTATTCAGGACTTCAGCCTTGACGTCTTCAACGAGACCTGTGTCGTCCCAGACCTCATCAAACCAACTCTTCAGATCTTTTCGGTCTCTGTTGCTATCAACCTCTAGATTGAGCTCGATATTGTTCCCAGAACCGCCCAGACCCAGGCCGCGCACCGTAAAGTTCGAGCTTCCGATGATGGCTTCGTGAACGCCATTGTTGTCCATGTGGTACATCTTGCCATGAAGGAAGCCCGGTTTGATGATCGATTTGATTTCAACTTTTGCTTTTAGCCAGTCAGCGCATTCTCTCGCCACACGTTTCTGTTGGAGTTTGTTTTCCAGCGTAAGCGCATCGTTCTCAATTCTGAATGCTTTTTTCTCTGTTTTGTCAGGATCAAGTGACTGGATGTATCGAGGCTCTCCAAACAGAAATCGGAGATGATCAATCTGAGCGAGCTGATCCTTGAGGGCGGCATGCGCGTAAATAGTAAAATATGCAGACACGAATGAAAGATCTGAGCCCTGGAGGATTTTCTCTTTGAGAAAATCACCTATCGAACCACGATGATGGTTGTCCCAGATACCGGAACTATTGGTGGATGGCTTTCTGTCCACTAAACCGCGCCACCGGCCGCGTTAGCCTCACGGGCTTCGGTGATAAATTTTAAGAGTTTTTTATATTTTCCGAATCGGATCATGTCACGTGGGGTTATTCCACCTAAGGAAGGATTTAGTGTCTTAA
>BTQB01000054.1:0-11339 GCA_036985655.1 Anaerolineae bacterium
CACCCCAAGATGGTTACGATATCGAAAATATGAAGGCTTCAATCGATGGCGTCGAATTGAATGACATCCGTGTGTCCGAAGTAATAGACACCGGAGTAGAAATTCATCTCAATGATTATCCCATATCGCCAGGGGACATGGGAAAATTACATTTCGAATTTACAATGCCCGATATGGTCTTTCAGGATACTACCAGAAACGACTATGCATCACTTCAAATTGCTAATACAGCTTTCGACCAACCATTTGTTACCGGTAATACAGATATTTGGATCACTGTCCACATGCTTCCAGGGATTCAGCCGGAGGAAGTTCTATACCAGGATGAGGATTTACCGTTCACCAATAAGATATTTTTTGAAGACCACACTGTGGTTGGCTGGAATTGGCCCAATGGACTTGCCTATAACTCTTATCTCGTCGGAACATCTTTCCCACAAAGAGGAATGACCGCGGTAGTTGAACAATCCATATTCGATTTAGCTGTAAAATGGCTGGAGGACAATCCACTAACTCGCATATCTTTAAGCATGATAGCGCTGTTCATTATCTCGGTGGCATTTTTCCGATTTACCGGTGGAACTGGCCTCACCCTCTACGTGCTCATTCTTGGCGTAGCCCTTTTTCTTCTATTTCGCTTTCCTGGCTCGCTTTTCCTGGTTTTACCCTTCTCTATTGTCCTTGTCCTGCTGAGTGAATGGGGCCTGTCAAGAAGGAAGTTGCGCTATTTGCCAGCTGTTGCCCAAGTAGAGGGAGGTGGAATTAAACGAGGATTAACTGCTCCAGAGGCGGCAATTATTCTAGAGCTGCCGCTGAACAAGATCCTAACGCTTATTATCTTTGGATTATTAGAGAAGGGGCTCATTGTTCAAACCAATGATGACCCACTTGAAGTCGAGGTTGCCCTCGAATATCGGGGCAGAGATCTAAAATATGACAAACGAAAAAAGCGTCGCCGCGCTGTTGCTCAGCAGTTGGGAACGGTAATTCGGATTTATGAACATGGTTTTCTTGATAAGCTCGAGCTAAATCGTAATCGCCCAGTCCATACTCTCGACTTCAGTAAAGAGATGAAAATCTTGATTCGACATACAGGTTATCGAATCCAAGGTTTTGACTTTTCGGACACGCAAGATTACTACCGGCGAATCATCGCTCGGGCTATGGAACAAGCAAAGAGCATGGGTGAGATCCCTGAAAGGGAACGGTATATCGATAAGCATTTGCAATGGCTGCTCTTGGACGATGCCTACTCAACTGTTTTCAGGGCGCCTAATTATCATTACCGTCCAATCTGGATCCGGCCGTTTGCCAGCAGTGACCGTATGGGAATTCCTTCCGCTCCTTCAACCGCGAGACCAGGAGGTAAAACATCCTTTAGCCAGGTTGCGTCTTCCTTCGCAGGTTGGACAGAAAACACTATGGGAAAGATGGCTGATGCGATTGCTCCCGGTGCATTGCAGGTCAAAGGAACTTCCGGCGTTATCAATCTAGGCGGCGTGGATAAAGTAACGGGTGACGTATTCAAGGCAATGTCCACTTCTTCTGGAGGTGGGTCAGGCGGCGGCGGTAGCTGCGCCTGCGCCTGCGCCGGATGCGCATGTGCTTGCGCCTGCGCAGGTGGAGGACGTTGAAGCAGTTCTCTGCAGACGGCGCCTGGTTAATTTGAGCAGCGGTCCGTGCCCGATCCAATAGCTGACCTAAGCCTACCCCATGTCCATCAATTAGAGATGCAATACACCTGGTTGCAAGGCGCTCGAACCCGGATGTTCAGGTTCGTGGATGTAAATCATCGTCTCCGAGTACTCGATTTAGGTTCTGGAAAAGGCCATGTAACTGCTGAGCTTAGCCGGCGCTGCCCGGGCAAAGTCTTCGCTTTAGATTGCTCAATTAAATCGCTACACGAAGAACTTTATCCTGAAGAGTCTTTTCGTATAGCAGGTATCTCGGGTAAAATTCCCTTCCAGAGCAGCTCATTTGACCTGGTCTTTACCCAGAATTCCTTGATGTGGATGAAACCTCTGGGTCAAGTTATTTCTGAGATATGGCGAATCCTCGAACCGGGAGGTTGGCTCGTGGCCATCGAACCTGATTATGGCGGCCTCATTGAATTTCCTCCCTCGGTTGTCCTTAAGGATATCTGGACCGCCGCGCTGACTCGATCTGGGGCCGAACCCCTTATCGGCCGCATGCTGCCAACCTTACTTGAAACAAGTGGATTTCAAGTTCGTGTCTTCTTATTTGATAGAGTTGAACTAACAGGCTCCGAACGAATCGATTTAATTAAGGATCTGGTGCTGACGGAGGGGGAAAGAAAGAGACTTAACGAAGTGGAAAGTTCGATTGCGCGTAAGAGTGGTTGGCAGCAGCTGGCCCACCTCCCCTATTTCTTGATTGCGGCCAGGAAGTAGGCTCTATATATGAAATCGTTCCTATTTGCCCGCTACGGCATCAATAACCTTAGCATTGGTAAGTGATAGCAAATCCCCTGGCTTTAGACCTACTTGATACCCTCGTTTTCCCGCACTAACAAATATTTTGTTCTTTTCTAAGGCCCGGCGATCGAGATAGGGTAAAAACCTCTGGTTGATCAAGGCCAGTGCGCTGATGCCGCCAACATGTAGGCCGGTTAATTTCTCCGCTTCATGGTGGCTGGCCATCTTTACCTTCTTTTCCCCCACTACCTTGGCGACTTTCTTCAGATCAAGTTTTTTATCAGCCGGGATCATAACTAACAGCGGCTTTGACTGAGGCCGAACAACGACTAAGGTCTTGAATACTTGAGCGGGAGAGAGGTCAAGAATGTATGCTATTCTTTCTGCATCTTTTTCGCTGTCCGGATAAGAAAGTACTTCATACGATATTTTTTTGCTATCCAGTATTCGCATTGCCTGGGTCTTCACCACAGTATGTTCTCCTCATCCTAAGTTAACGGCCAAAATCAATAGCTGATTAATATTCGTAAACCTCGGCCCTAACGCCTCAACTAGCCCTGTTGCAGTCAGAGTCTATCGTCCGCACCCTAAAGTTTAATTCTCATTATTTGATCTTTTCAACCAGCAATTTCCACTTCCGATCACGTATTCTGAGTATAGCCTGATGCAGCACAAGCGGGCTAGATGGCTAGCCATGATGGAATTATCGGTGTATCCTGTGGCCGATCTCTTCAATTGATATTAGAAAATTACTGGAAGTCAAAATTATGCTCAAATCGATGATGAAAAGGGCACGCCTCTCGCCAGTTGATACGGCCTGGTTGAGGATGGAGGATCCCACAAACCTGATGATGATCACCGGGATCTTTACTTTCGATGAAACAATAGAATTCCAAAGATTAAAGAATTTATTGGAGAAAAGGCTGTTGAGGTTCGATCGATTCCGGCAGCGGATTATTCAACCATATCCATCAATTCGACCAGCCTACTGGGAGTTTGATCCAACCTTCAACATAAGCGCCCACGTTCACAAAATCGCCCTGCCCTCACCAGGAGATCAGGATACGCTTCAGGAACTAGTCAATGATTATTTGAGTGCTCCTTTGGATTTTTCAAAACCCCTTTGGCAGATCCACCTGGTTGAGAATTATGGAAATGGTTGTGCTTTGCTTTGCCGGCTACACCACAGCATTGCAGACGGCATCGCGCTAATGCGAGTGCTGTTGGCCCTAACCGATGACGAAGCCGATCCGCCAGCTACTGATAAAAGCGATCAAGCCTGGTCTGAAGGTCACCAAAAGAGTGCATCGAGGAGAAATCCGTGGTCTCAAAGGAGGAACCCGCGGGCCCAATTCGGCCTTTACAGCAAAGAAACACAAAAGATCCTCAAAAAAGGCGCCCAGTCTATCAGTGACCCGGAGACAAGCGGCCGTGCGCTTAAATTTGGTTTCGAAAGCGCTGGCGCTCTTGCCCATTTGGTGTCGCTGAGCCCTGATCCACCAACAAAATTTAAGGGAAAACTGGGTGTACAGAAGCGATGTGCCTGGACCCGTCCAATTCCGCTTTCAGATGTCAAGGCTGTTAGCAAGGTTTGTGGCGGAACAATTAACGATATTTTACTATCGGCCGTTGCAGGCGCCTTGGGCCGTTACCTCCGGCGAAAAGGTGAACCCATAGGCGGTCTCACTTTTCGCGCTGTCGTGCCGGTAAACCTGAGACCTCCCGATGAACCATTGCGGTTAGGTAACGCCTTTGGCCTTGTATTTCTTTCACTCCCTGTTGGAATTAGCGATCCACTCGAACGTTTATATGAATTAAAACGAGGTATGGATAAGATCAAGGGCACACCTGAAGCAATGGTCGCTTTTGGCATATTGGCCGCGATTGGCGCAGCAACGTCGACCATCCAGGATTTCGTACTTAAGCTTTTTGCCATGAAGGCTACAACGGTCATGACCAATGTGCCTGGTCCAAAAGAAGACCGCTTCCTTGCTGGCAAGCCAATCAAAGATCTTATGTTTTGGGTTCCCCAGTCGGGAAAGCTAGGGCTCGGAGTTAGCATTCTAAGTTATTCCGGGAAAGTATATCTTGGCGTCGCCACTGATGCAGGTCTTGTGCCTGATCCCCAGGCCATCCTGGACGAATTTTACAATGAAATGGATGATTATGTAAAGCTAGCGAGGAATTCGAAAAATACAACTTAAATCGACTTCGCTACAGGCACCTTAGAGCGTCGCTGCCAGAAAAATCCCTGAAAACTTCCCCTTAAAATATTAACCTTCGTTAAATAGGACCAGAGTAAAATATTCCCCCTTCGTCGAAACAAGTCTGCGGTCCAATAGTTTGTCCCCATATTCTGCTGTACGGTCTGGTACCCCCGCTCCACCCTTGCCCATTGGCCATCAGTCAGGTGTTTTAAAATTCCAATTGTACTTCCGGTTTCATAAATGAGAATCATGAGCCTGGGCGATAATATCTCCGATTTGGTCAAGATGGCTGAATTCATGGGTCAGTCCACTCATAAATTGTCCTATTGCGTTGATCTCTTCAGAGCGATGATTTACGAGAGAATTAATTAAATCAGGTTTATCCGGCCACATATCTAGACTTGCGAGCCGCATTCGGCGGCTTTCTTCAAGCCTGTGAACACATTGATCGAGTGTTGTGATAGTTGTCCAATGTACTTCACTATGAGAACGCCCACCTCTAAAAGGAACGCCCCTCGACAGCTCGGCAGCTAAAGCAGCGGATTCCTCTGCAGAGGCAGTCGTATGAACTATGACGTGACCAAGCGTCCAGGGCATCGCAATTTCCGTTTCAGATACAGCTGCATCGTCGAAGGCATCAGGATCCTTGGGCACAAATGTTACACCATAATCATCACTACCGGTGATCAAGTCTAAGACCTTGTCGACCATTTCGTTCGTTTGTTGGTACAGATCACCATGACTAAGACCACGGATCAGCTCTTTCATAGATATCTCTTTCCGCTGATATTTTCCGAAATCTATCACAATCGTTTTTCTGACTTCTCTGTTTATTTATCGGGCCTTAATAATATTAACATCCTAGAAATATATCGTTCTTAAGGACAGGCTGAAGAAGCAATGGGCTGCCAGGTAGAACTGTCCAGTAAATCGGCTCCAGTTGGCCAAACCCCCAGAATATCAGAATAGCCGGCAAGGATCATATGGCCGAAGAATCCGCCATCAACTAGATCAGGGATCTCTTTTGCTATATCTATGACTATTTCCACTACCCACTGACCATCGCCGGTTTCGCCTACAGCAACGCGCCAATTGTCACTTTGATAATTCGATTCCCAATATGAGCCATTATTGTCGTCTCCAAGGCCATACTGCATTCGCCCAGTACCATCCCTTAATACTTGAATTAAGCGATCTGATCCATCAGGGACGTCTCTGTTATAATTTCCATCGATAGCGATGTTAATGACATCAGTAGCTAAATCCACAGCTGGATCATTGATAATGTATCCCAGGTAAAAGCTGCTGGCATCTCGATCGAGGTAAACTTGAACCAGTCGTTGTGGATTGCCTTCTGGCGCAAAGGATAGCATTGGCCCATTTTCCCACTCTGAAGCTTTTATTTTTCCATCAATTTCTGGCGGGAATCCGGTACAGGCCATTAGAAATTCGGGAGTATCAGTCGGCTCTAATGTAGGCATCTGGGTCGATTCCGGTGTCGGCGTATCTGTAGGCAGAGGTGATGGGCTGGTGGTTGATGTAGGTGATGGTTGGTCTGTCGGAGTCGTCGACGGCAGGGGCGTAGGCTCCTGTGTTGGTGCAGGCAGCGCAGCTGTAATGGTCACGCTAGGTACCGGATCTATTGAATCAAGGGGATTGGTTCCCGTGATGATCTCCAGGCCATCTGATAAGCCATCACCATCTGTATCTTGATTGGTCGGACTCGTTCCGTACTGGAGAACCTCAGATCCATCTGACAATTCATCAGAGTCAGTGTCTTGGCTAAGTGGATTTGTCGCCCAGGTTAGAACTTCCTCTCCATCCAGGAGGCCGTCGTTGTCGGAATCTGGATTATCGGGATCAGTTCCCACGACATTTTCTTGAAGGTCGCTTAAACCATCACCATCCCGATCACCAAGCATTACGGCCGTTGCTGCCAGCTGGGTGGCGGACTGGCTGGTCGCGTCCGCTGCAGCAGCCGCTGATGTCGCTCGGTCGGCCGTTGCCGATGCGCCAAGAAATATTCCTGAAATTGTTGTCGTTGTAGGCCCTGAAAAAAAACGGCCGCGAACAATCCCAAATAATGCGGCCAAGACACAAAGAAAGGCAACAAAAAAAATCCCGATGTAGATCACGCCGACCGGCATCACTGATGAGCGCCGGGCAGTACCACTGAGAACCTGGGTTGAACCGTGGCCCCCAGATACCTCAATTTCAAAACTAAAAGTATCAGAGCCGCCCAGCAGCTTCGGCCGCCGCGATTCCAACACCATTTCAACTCTTGCAGTTTGACCGGGAATCAAGCTGATATGATTTCGTTCACCCCTGAACCTGACAATCCCTTCAATATCCCTTCCGTGAACAGAAAATTCGTTTCGGAAATTGCCAATATTTTTGATATTAATATACAGACGGTCTGGCAGCTTCAACCGCCGCGGCCGCATACTCACCTCAAAAGCCTCAAAAGAAACGATATCCAGCCTGCCACTAACAGCCAGATTAACATCCGGATGCCCTTGCGACTGAAGTTCAACGAGAAATCGTTGTTTTCCGGAACGAGTCTTGGCATCCTTTGGAGGATGAATCACTAATGGAATAATTGTGCTTTGGCCTGCTGAAACTACTGAGAATGTGTTTTGGATCTTCAGCCATCCCGTGGGAAGCCCACGGATTTGTAAATTAACCCTATCATCTTGGCTGCTATTATTAACCACCTCTGCCTTAAGTATGGTCTGCTGACCTGCTTCGACGGTGATGGATTCGCTAGCAAGAAAAAGGCTAAGTGGCTCACCAGTTTCTGCTCTGGCTCGATTGTATGCTGCGGCAACAGCCAATCGACCTTCAGTTGGAAGCTCCGTAATCGGCATATCCCCGGCGTCATTTGAGTCAGCTGCTGGCCCTTCTATCTGGAGAACATAAGGGCCTATCTCCAATTTCGATCCGATTTTTAAGACCGCTTCCTCTTCAGAGAAGAGACGCCGGTTGTTTAACATTGTTCCATTGATACCGCCATGATCTGTAACCAACCACTGGCCTGACTGATATTCAAGGTGGGCATGATTTCGCGATACGCCATCGCTTGGCAGCACGATGTCATTGTCGGCGTTCCTACCAATATTAATAGAATGTCGCGTGAGCTGGATGAGCCTGGTCTCCTGTCCAGGTGTTTCAATTCGCAGCGAATAGCCGCCGGTCTCAGCCGCTGCCTGACCATCGTCATTGATATCGAGGTCTTCACGGGAATAAATCTGGGTGGTGAGTCCCCCCAAGGCGGATATAGCGCTTCTTAAGTTGGCGCTCATCTCAGAACCTGATTTATATCTATCCTCGGGTGCTTTATACAGTGCTCTTAATATCAAGCTATCCATCACGGATGGAAGGTCTGGCCTAATTGACGTTGGTGATTTCGGCGCAGTTCCACGCAGATGAACACCCATTGCCTCTGATAGGGATTTCAATTCGAAGGGCAGTTGATTCGTTACTAATTCATATAGAACGACGCCAAGCGAATAAAGGTCACTGCGGCCGTCAAGGTCAATGCCCTGGCATTGTTCCGGTGACATATAGGTTGGAGTGCCAACAGTCATTCCACTTTCCGTTAGCTCCTGGCCTTCAATTACTTTAACCAGGCCAAAATCAGTTAGAACTGCCCGAAAGGGCTGTTCATTTGGTCTGTCGGGCTTCTTTAAACGTTTTAGGAGTATATTGCTGGGTTTAACATCGCGGTGGACGACGCCGTTTTCATGGGCATAGTCCAAAGCATCAGCAATATGAGCGACGATCTGTAAACTTTGGTCAAGGGGAAGGTAGCGGTTCGATTTCTGTAATCGGGTCAGGTGGGAGCGTAGATTACCTCCACCAATATATTCCATTGCAATATATAGACGTTCCTCAAATTCACCAAAATCATAAATGCGAACGATAGAGGTGTGGTCCAATTGGGCTGACGTTTTTGCTTCTTGGGCCAGGCGGGCTCTAAACTCAGGCAGGCGAGCATAATGTGGGTGCATCAGCTTGAGTGCCGTGATCCTTTCCAAGTTCAGATCATAAGCTTTATAAACAGAACCCATGCCGCCATCGCCAATCCAATCGTCCAGGCGGTAGTGAGCAATCGTCTGACCTGCGAGATCAGCCATAAAAAACACCTGTGAACACTAATCCTCTACTTAATCTCTCCGGCATATTGGATAGCTTTTTCTAAAGCATCGAGTAGCTTGTCAATTTCCGCCGTTCCGACCCAATAGTGAGTCACGACCCGGATTCTATTTGTGCCAGCCACATCGACAAGGATATTGTGTTTAGTGCGCAGAAAGTTAGCGATATCCTGTGCACTGGGCCCCGGATCACGATCAATCTCAAAGAAAATGATGTTGGTTCGAACTCTTTCAATATCGAGCCTGATGCCATCTATCTCCTTTAGTCCACGACCAAGAAGCTGAGCATTCTCATTATCCTCTACCAGGCGATCTACCATCTCCTCCAAAGCTACGATACCGGCCGCTGCGATGATTCCTGCCTGCCTCATTCCACCGCCTAATACTTTCCTTACTCTGTGGGCCTTGTAGATTATTTCTTCGCTTGCACAAAGTATTGAGCCAATAGGCGCACACAACCCCTTGCTTAAGCAAAACGTGACCGTATCAACATGGGCGGCGATTTCTCTGGCTTTCACTTGAAGGGCAGCAGCCGCATTAAAAATCCTTGCACCATCTAAATGAATGGCCAAACCATATTGGTTCGCAATTATCCTGACATTTTCGAAATATTCGACAGGTATTGGTGCGCCACTTCTGGCGCCATAGCTGTTTTCCAAGAGGATAAGTCTGCTGCGGGCAAAGTGGGGATCATCGGGATTTACTGCTGCATCTATCGCCGATAACTCCATCCTGCCGATGTAATCGGTAGGAAGCACTCTCGGGACGACGCCCCCCAGAACGGATAAACCTCCCCCCTCATTGGTAATTGCATGCGTATCAAACCCAGCAATTGCCTCATCACCCCTTGTAGTGAGACTAAGAATGGCCACCAGGTTACCCATTGTTCCGCTTGAAACAAAGAGGCCTGCTTCTTTTCCTAGAAGTTTCGCCGCCTTTGATTCCAGAGCATTAACCGTTGGGTCTTCCCCATATACGTCATCGCCAACCTGTGCTCCAGCTATAGCTGCCCGCATCGCTTCCGTTGGCCAGGTAACAGTATCAGATCTGAAATCAATAACATTCATGATAAAATTTTATGTCAAAATCATTGTGTGACAAGCCTAATGCGAGCTGCCTGATCCTCAGATGGCCGATAATTTTAGATTCTAGTCGTCAGATAATTAGATGGCCTTAATATAGACCAACCTCCTATAGGTTTCTTCCATATTGTGGTTAAAATAGTGCAAGATTTCAATTAATATAGTACATAACGTAAACTATCATTTGTAGTACAAAAAATTAAATACGAGCAGTTATATTAAAGAGCAATGCGACCTAGACGATTGTTGGCTTTCACATTTTTGATATTGGGCATGTCCCTTGGAGCCTGGGCGCTACTATCAACCAGAAATTCATCAATAGAAGATTCTCAGGATCGGTTACCGGTTCAGAGATACGGTCCAGAGGGTTCGGAAGATGACGCTGATCAGACCGACTTAACGATCGAACTAACCCCTGCCAGCCCGACATCGATTAATCTCGGTTCTGATCTTGAAGTGCCATCTGAATTTAGGAGCCAATATGAACGCTGGCAAAGCGGTGAAATCGATCTAGGTGCGATAGAGTCCGTGGTCTCCGAAGATCAGCGTGAGCTTTTGATTGAACAATCATTGCAGCTGGAACCAAATGAAGCTATTCAGGACTTGGATCTGGCGCAACCGGCTACCACTGTCCTCGAAGTTGAATTTGACAGCCTGGACATCGGTCAATGTTGCGGCAATGGTTCTAACGTACCCCCAGATCCTGAATTAGCTGTTGGCCCGCGCCATGTTGTCGCGGCTGTTAACGTTGCCTTCGAAATCTATGATAAATCGGGAAATGTGCTCATACCCGCCACCACCTTTGCCGCTCTTTTTTCCGGTGTGGACGGCTGTACGGAATCGTTGTTTGATCCTAACGCGCTATACGATGAGCAGGCCAACCGCTTTATCCTGGGAATTGATGGAGGAGGAGCCAATTATTGCCTGGCTGTTAGTCAAACTGATAATCCTACAGGAGATTGGTGGCGCTACCGTTTTCCGGCCAATATTAACGATCTCTCCTTCGATTATCCCCAAGCCGGTGTCGGCCGGGATGCAATTTACGTGGGCGGGAATATGTTTTTCCCTGGAAATGGGTTCGCCGAAGCCAGGGTGTGGGCATTTGATAAGTGGGCCATGTACGCAGGAAATGAAGCTAGAGTTCGTACCCGCGCCGTCAGACAAACATCCCCTAATGCACCGGAAGAAGATACACCGCAACCAGCAAATCTACACGGCTATGCTCAAGGTACGTGGCCAAAATCCGGTCCTCACTACATCTTAACTGAAACAGACTTTAACGGGGCAACCTATTCTGTCTTTCAGTGGCGTGATCCTTTTGGAGAAGACAAATTTAGCTACGTTGGGACATTTGACCTTGAAAAAGCAACAGGGATAGATATTGGCATGCCAGTTCCTGTGCCCCAGGATGAGTCATTTCCACTGATGACCAACGATTGGCGCCTTCAAGATGCAGAATAT
>BTQB01000055.1:0-11313 GCA_036985655.1 Anaerolineae bacterium
CAATGCCGTTCGATGAGAGGTTTGCTGCAGCTGAGAATAACAACGTGCGCTGCCCGGATCCAGCGGCCGCTCAGGATATGGAAGGGCATATTCGGGACATCATGCAAGCCAGAGATACGCTTGGGGGCGTGTTTGAGGTAGTCGCACTTGGCGTTCCCCCGGGATTAGGCAGCTACGCTCAATGGGACCAGCGTCTGGACGCACTGTTGATCTGGGCTGTGGCCACTATCCCGGCGATAAAGGGCGTCGAGATCGGGCCGGCGTTTGCCAATGCGAGCAGGCCAGGATCCGAGGTTCAGGATGAAATATTTCTTGATGATGAGGGAGAGCTCTACCGTAAAAGCAACAATTCTGGCGGCTTTGAGGGGGGGATTACCACCGGTGAACCCATTGTCCTTCGGGCAGCCATGAAACCGATTTCGACTATTTTAAATCCACGCCGTTCTGTCAATCTGGCCAGCGGGCAGGAAGCCCATACAGAATACGAACGGTCAGATTTTTGCGCCGTTTCAAGGGCGGCTGTCGTCGGTGAGGCTATGGCTGCCTATACGATAGCAGGGGCATTAATTGAAAAATTGGGTGGAGACAGCGTAGAAGAGATGCGGCCGAGATTCATGACCTTAAGAGGGATGAGGTTAAAGGATCTGCCGATGAATAACGTGTCCTGGCGCTTTGGATACGAAGGGGTACAGCCTTCAGCACCGAAAAAGTAATCTCTGAAGTTAATTCAATTTGCCACTCCTTTAGTTGCATTGAATTAGTTCAGATTGATGCAGGACAGTTGCCCAAACATTACATGCAGAAAAAGTTCATGGAACTTTTCGCTGGCTGCTGGCGGCGCCTGTGGACCGCGGACCTATTATCGTTGGAACATTGATAGTCTTTATTATCGTGGTTTTCTCTCAGGTTGTGTTTCTCTATTCGTTTTCCCCCTCCCAAACAGTCGAAGTCATCAGTTGCTCTAGCCATTTTGCACCGGCCCTTTTCGGAAGCTAATAGCCTGCTGTGACGCCATCGATTAGAATAGGGTTAATTAATGCTATCCGGGTTTAGGATCGTTTATGCCTGATCAGTCGCCACGCCCCTCGCCGGAGGAAATCCCAAAATCACCTGGCGCCAGATGGCAGGTCCCATATTTTTCGTTTTGGACCGGCCAGGCTGTATCCTTGCTGGGCAGCCGGGTCGTGGCCTTTGCGGTCATCTGGTGGCTAACGAGAAGTTCTGGTTCAGCCACGGTGCTGGCCATGGCCACCCTGGTTGGTCTCGTCCCCGAGATAGTGTTGGGACCGTTCGCGGGGGTGCTGGTGGATCGCTGGAACCGGCGGATAGTCATGATCGCGGCCGACGCCGGAGTAGCCCTGGCTTCTTTGTTTCTGGCATACCTGTATTGGATCGATGCCACCGAGATCTGGCATATCTATCTGATCCTTTTTATTCGTTCGCTCATTGGCAGCTTTCAGTGGCCGGCCTTCTTGGCCTCAACCGCACTAATGGTTCCAGATGACCAATTGACCCGGGTAAACGGTCTTAACCAGGGGGTAGGGGGATTAATCAATATTATTGGGCCGCCTTTAGGCGCCTTGCTGATGGGTGTCATGCCTTTGGCTGGGGTGATGTTGGTAGACACCTTTACGGCAGTTTTGGCCATCTTACCGTTGCTGTTTATCTTTGTGCCCCAGCCGCCAAGAGTTGAAATCGAAGATGAACGGCCGTCGTATTGGGCTGATCTGCGCGAGGGCTTTGACTATATCATAAATTGGCGGGGGCTGTTGGCCTTAATCGGGCTTGCGGTAGTTATTAAGATAGCCCTCACACCTGCCTTTTCCTTATTACCCCTGTTGATTTTCGACTACTTTGATGGGACCGCGGCACAATTTAGCCTGGCCGAGGCGGCCCTGGGAATTGGGATAGTCGTAGGGGGCATCATCTTGGCTGTTTGGGGTGGCTTTCAACGAAGGATATTCACCAGTCTCTTTGGTATCATCTTACTCGGGTTTGGCCTTTTAGCCCTGGGATTAGTACCAGACACGTTGTTCATCGCAGCTGTTTTGCTGGTTTTTTTCCTGGGCCTAACGACGCCGATTATCGACGGACCCATCATGGCTATCTTACAGGGCAGCGTAACACCCGATATGCAGGGCCGGGTTTTTACCCTTATAACCAGCCTGGTCTCGATTACTACGCCCATAGGCCTGGTCATTGCTGGCCCGGTTAGCGACCAGGTCGGGCTGCAATTTTGGTTCCTGCTCTCCGGCGCCGTCTGTATTCTGGTTGGCTTACTTTTCTTCTTCGTTCCCGCAGTTGTAAATATTGATGAGAATCAAGGGTCAGACACCGTTCATGCCGGGGCAATGAAAGCGGCCGAGTAGTCGAACCTAGCCTGTTTCATATCTACTTATAAATTGATAACTCTTTTCGGCTACCATATCCCGTTCCTGGTCGAGGGTGATAATGTGCCCTGAATTATGGAGCGCAACCACTTCTATTTGATTTGAGCCAGCTTTTTTCAGCAAGAGTTCGATGCCTTCGGATTTAACTGTTTCATCGGCCGTGCTATAAATGATAAGAATAGGCGCCCTCACATCTGGAAGCGATGCTTTAACCACACCTTGGAGTTTTCTGAGCTCATCGGCCGCCCTGGCCGGGTACTCATCATATGCCCATCGCACCTCAGCCACATCGGGGTACATATCATGAGCTGGTGGCTTGGGTACTGTTCGCCGGAAATATTTAATAACAGGCGCCAAGATCAGTTTCTTATTGGAGGCCTTTAATGCCGGGGCGTAGGTTATAAGGCCGTCGATGCGGCCAAGCCTGGCAGCAAGATAGAGGGCTAACAGCGCGCCTGCAGAGAAGCCGCCAATAAAAATCGACGAGCAGCGATCTTGCATTTCGGCAAAAGCAATAGTCAAGTGGTTGGCCCAATGCTGCCAGCGGTAGCGGTTGGCATCCTCAGGGGTTGTTCCATGTCCGGGCAGCAGGGGAGCTGACACAGTAAGGCCGCGTTCATTGAGGAAATTTCCAAGATAGCTCATCTCTGAAGGTGAGGCGGTGAAGCCGTGAATGAGCAAGATTCCGGTAGGCCCACCTTCGAGGAAAAAGGGATCAGGCTTTTTAAAAAGCGCGCCGTTCATCTAACGCCCTCCAAAAAGAGCCAGTGTTTCTTAATAATGGTTATGATTCCAATCATCATGGTTCAAATTGCTTCTTCTTTGGTTCCGGTACCGGTGTTTGTTGATCGACTTTTACACGATAGTCAAGTATCAAGATTGATAATTGACATGTTCGAGTAAGGTGATTGTACTATAATGGCGCAGTAAAATACATATAATTTACCAAGCAAGAAGTTGACATAAATTCAAGCAGAAATTGAAGGCCGTTAGGGTCTGGTTATTGGGCTTGATAATTACAGAGGACAGCTTATGAAATCAATGTGGGCAGGCAAAGCGGGAGGGGCTGTTACGTGCCGGGGCTGTAAAGGTAGTGGTGATTGTCCCCGGTGTAAAGGTGATGGCATCGATCCGGACAGCCCATTAAAAAAATGTCGCCGCTGTAAAGGCACTGGTGTTTGCACCGGTTGTAATGGCAGCGGGGTCATTGTTATACCAGTAGAAAAGAAGTAAGTGATTCAAAAAATCCATTGATCGATGTAGGGTTTTGGAAAATTGTCAGTTCTCATAGGAATTCACAGGGTATTGAATAAAAGCAAAGATATGAGCCTAATCCCCTGAAATGTTCTTTATAATCAAATGATTTTGAGTGAAAATCAGTCTCGAACTAGGGGTTCAGCACTTTTACACGGTTTCCCACTGAACTGTTGGTGAACAGGAGCCGGTATTTTAACCTTTCGCCCCTTCTGTAAATCGCCCCGCAGGCCTGGCAATGTACAGGTGAACCGCTTATCTTTACCCTTCCCCGGTCACTAAATAATATACCAACCAAATTAGCCGACATATTCGCACCACACCGACAAGCAAGCCCAATATCTAGCTGATCACTATCCATCATTCGCCTCAATATGGTAAATCCTAACCCATTAGTAGAACATACGTTCTATTTTATAGTATATCATGGGATTTCCAATTGTCTAGGGGTCCTATTCTAAGTGTGTTATTGTTCAGTAATGTTCAGTAATTGGGGAGGTAACACGTACTGATCTAGAGTTGCCCTGATCTGGAGTGCTGATCTGGAGGGAAGATTTTAGGGACTTCCAGTTGTTTCATTTATAGAGAAAACAAAGCTTAACTTCCTTCATATCAGAGGGGGCTCAGCAGTGACATAGCTATATCATTCGGCTGGCAGATACATGGGCAAATGCATTTGACAAGAAAATTTCACATTGATAGAATAGACCGAACGTTCATTCGGAATCCAAAAGAAATGCATGGTCTAAAAATTTAATGAGTGATAGTGTGGTTTATAAGACGCCTGTGAGTGATAAACGCGCCGCGATTCTTGAAACGACATTAGATCTAATATCGGAGCGCGGCTTCCATAACACACCAATGTCGCTGGTTGCCAAAGAATCAAGCGTTAGCACTGGCAGTATCTATCACTATTTCGCCAGTAAGGACGAGTTGATCTTTGAACTTTATAAAGAAATCAAATTAGAAATGCTCCGGTCGACCATGAAGGGCTTTTCTGAGCAACTATCTATCCGCGAAGGCTTCCTTCGTCTCTGGTTTAACTTCATTGAGTATCATATGTATCATCCAAGAAGGACGGCTTTTTTGGAGCAATTTGAGAACTCTCCATACTCAGAACCATCCATACAAGAAGCATTTACGGACGAAATAGCCCCATTTATTAAATTCGTTAATCAGGGTATTGAGGAGGGCGTGCTGAAGGATTTACCCTTACAGGTTGAAGCCGCATTAACATTTGGCGTTGCCGTATCTTTAGCCCAACAACACATAGCTGGCACACTAGTACTTGATAATGAGCTTATTGAAGCAACCGCCGAGGCCTGTTGGGATGCCATAGCGAGGTAGATTTTTTTGCAGTATTCCGAACGAATGTTCAGTCTACTGATTTAGTATAACAATTTTATTCAATATCATGGAAAAGAAAGGAGTACAAAATAGTGAAAGACGGAAATTGGACGGCAGACAAGATGCCCGAAATGAATGGCAAAGTCGCGATTGTAACTGGAGCCAACAGCGGGATTGGATATGAAACGGCCCGTGCCCTAGCAGCCAGGGGCGCTCAAGTGGTCATCGCCTGCCGCAACGCTGAAAAAGGCGCAACAGCTCTTCAAAAGATTCGGGTTGAGCAACCTAACTCTTTAATCGAACTGATGCAACTTGACCTGGCTGATCTGTCATCAATCCGCCGCTTCGTGGATGAATTCCTAGGTCGATATGACCAACTTCATCTGCTGATCAACAACGCCGGCGTTATGGCAATCCCAGAATACCAGAAGACGGTGGATGGCTTTGAGATGCAATTTGGTACCAACCACCTGGGCCACTTTGCGTTGACAGGCTTATTGCTAGAAACACTTATTCGTACAGCCGATGCCTGCGTAGTAACACTCAGCAGCATAGTACACCGCTTTGGCCGGATGGATTTTGACAACCTGAACGCGGAAAAGTCCTACAACCCGCGACGTTCTTACAACGTAAGCAAACTGGCAAACCTTCTCTTCACCTATGAATTACAGCGCCGTTTTGAAGAGGCTGGTGTTGAGACAATTTCGACGGCCTCTCATCCCGGCTGGACGGTCACCAACCTTCAGCAACACTCATCGTTGCTGCAGTTCCTTAGTCGCCTAGTAGCCATGCGTCCCGAAAAAGGCGCCTTGCCAACATTATACGCGGCTACCGCACCTGGCGTGAAGGGTGGCGATTACTACGGACCAAGTGGCTTAGCTGGGATGAGAGGGTATCCAAAGCAGGTTGCTTCTAGCGAACTTTCTCATAACCAGGTTGTCGCCGAAAGACTGTGGAACGTTTCCGAGGAATTGACCGGCGTACGCTATTTCGAGGAGGCAAATAAAAGTGAGACTGATCATGAAGATGACCCTGTCCGGGTAACAGATATCTTATCGGGCAATGAGGTGGTCCATTAAGATAGAAGAACATATTGAATTTGGGTCATTCAAACTCAAACATCAGCGCTTCAAGAATGGCATGAAGTTGACAGCAGTAAGGTCGACAAAAACAATAACCTAATGTAACTGGGGGGGGAGAAAAAAATGTAAAGCATAACGGATCGAATCGATAACAGTGACAAAATGGGCTTTTATATCTTTGACCGAGATAAAAGTAGACCCTAAGAGTTCCGCACTATTTTTACTGAGGATGTCGTTTTTGAAACATGATCGCCAGGAAAAAGAGATCTTTTTTAGATTCGGCAGCCTGGCAAATATTATTGAGAGACGGAAGACGTTTGGAGCTTAGGTTCCGGGAGACACAGTTATACGCAACAACCAAAGCGAAGTTGCTTTTCTTGAACCTGCTGAAAACAAAGCGAACACAAAAACGGTTAATGCTCTCAGCAAACGAAATAAAGATTCTGTGATGATCTGTGGACCTGGAAATTGGATTTGACACTATGACGGAAACTGCTCCAGCTAGAGCGAATGGAATTGGACACTTCAAACCTGGAGCAGATCCGGCGTGAACATCACGATAACCCGATTGTCAATGCACAAGATATTGTTTGGGGAGTGCTGAGCTTAATTCACATTGTTCATTGCTAAAAATCTTGGATTGAAAATAGATAAATTGTTCTTACTGCCCACTACCAGTATTAAAGTGACAGAGTGATTCTGAATGATAAGAATGGCGCGCTAAGGCAACTGTTGTAGGGGTGTGTCAGGCTATTGTGGCACATCTCGCTTTATTTCGGGTAACAAAAAGTCAGAACTCCAGCCATTGATATTTGCCAGATCTATGTTATTAACTTTACAATCTGCTGGAGTCGTAAACTACCAGATTTAGATCAGAGAAGTTGGCCAGTCGCATATTAATCCTGGGAGGTATGTAATGTACAATCGTCCAACCGGTGTCACTATAATTGCCTTAGCAGCTTTACTTGGTGGGACGATAGCCATCTGTTACGCAGCCGGTGCATTTGCTATTAAACCAATTACCAGCGCGTTTGGAAACGGACAGTGGGGGGCTACTGCTTATTACCTCGTTCGGGGGGTCATTTTTGTCATAGTAGCGATGGGTCTTTACAATTTGAAGCCCTGGGCCAGGATTGGATCTATACTTCTGGCTAGTATACATATTGGGGTAAGCCTTTATTTTCTGATTGTCTTCGGAGCCTGGTCGGTTGACTGGTTAGGGGTCATAATCTCTGTGGCTATGTTCGTCTACCTGCTAAAAAAAGATATTGTCTACACTTTCAAAGGATAGGAATAGGCATCCGGTGCCTGTTCACCCATCGAACCTAATAAACAAGGCCTAACATCCAATAATTAACCTTGCAATAAAAATGTAAGCTAAGTTGGCGTTTTGTATAGAGCGCCGGCTAACGCTCGGCCGTTTTCGATTTGTTTTGTAGGGGCAGCCTGATGAAGAAACTGGCGCCTTTATTAGGTTGGCTGACTACCTCGATCTGGCCCCCATGCTGCTGGACGATTCGGTGGCAGGTTGCCAGGCCTAAACCAGTACCGCTGCCTGGCGCTTTGGTCGTGAAGAAGGGCTCGAACACCCTTTCCAATTCAGCCTCGGTCATACCCTGGCCATTATCACTAATTGTCACAAGTACAAAGTCATCCTCTGGCTCTAGCTGGGTGCTGATGTCTATTCTTCTTGAGCCAGCGATATCCTGCAGCGCGTCACGGGCATTGATAAAGAGGTTGAGCCAGACGCTTTGAAGGTGTTCCCAGCTTGCGTCGACCTTGGGTAATTCATCGGCCAAATATGGGTGTACATCGATGTGAGCGGAGGTAAATTGATAGGATACAAGACTCAGGGCTTCCAGAATCGAGTCATTTAAATCTGACGGTTCGAATTCGTATTGGGTTTGTCGGGCGAAATCTAACAAACCACGAATAACCTTGGCGGCTCTATCTCCAGCTCTGACGATTAGATCAACTGACTCATAATGCTCGCTGTCCGGAGAAATGCTCATCTGCAACATCTGAGCATTGGCAGTAATAGCCGTTAATGGATTGTTGATCTCATGGGCAACGCCGGCGGCCAATTGGCCGATTGCTGCTAATTTTCCAGCCTGCATCAGCGAATTTTCTAGCTGCCGTTCCTCTGTCCTGTCTTGCCAGACAACAACCGCCTGAGTCAGGCTGGAGGATGCACCTGGGATGGGATAAGCGTTGATATCCCACTCTCTAACGCGATGGACCTCATCGACCAATCGCAGGGACCATCGTTTTGCTTCCCGTTCCATTAAGGTCGTGGCAGCATGGCAATGTTCACATGGCGATAGGCGGCCGAAGAAAAGCTGAAAACATTTCTGGCCTGCCAGGGTCTGCATTGGCAGGTCCAGGCTGGCGACCTTGGCCTGGTTTACAGCCATGACCTGCCACTTATCTGAAATTGTATATATTGGGTGGGGAATTCCGTCGATGATGGCCTGCAAACGGTTGCGGCCGTCCAATAATTCTTCCTGGCGCTTCTTTACGCTTTGAAAGAGCCAGGTGATCTCAATGGCTCTACCGGCGCCGCTGGCAAGGGAAGAGAATAATCTTCGATCGACTTCATTGTAAGGCCCACTGTTTTTGCTGTAAGCGGCCATCAATCCTACCGCTTTTCCCCGGACGAAAAGTGGGGCAGCCAAAATCGAACGGGCTTTATAGCCGGTAGGTAAATCGAAATGGGTATTGACCTGGTTGGAAGTTTCCGGATTGAAAATTGTTAAACTATTGCCCTCCTGAAAGGCCTGGCCCAAAGCACCGATGCCGACAGGGATAGGGGAGAAATTGACCAGGCCGATCTTGCCGCTTGATGGATGTACATGGCGGCAGCGTAAAATATCCTGCTTCTTATCGGCCATGAAGATAGCCACCAGGTCGGCCCCAAGGACGTCTTCGGCGCCCTCGGCCGCCGTGTTTAAGACCTCTGAGGTGGCCAAGCGGGCGGTAACTGCTCGATTAACGCGATTTAAGGCCGCAAGTTGCTGGCTCTGACGCTGCAACTGTTTTTCCAGTTGTTGGGTCCTTAGGATTGTCCGGACTCGGGCCAACAGCTCCTGTGGATAATAGGGCTTAGTGATGTAATCATCAGCGCCAGCGGATAAGGCTTCAACTTTTTCTTCAGGCCCTGCTGCCGCTGTGAGCATGATAACCCGGGTAAATCTCAAGACTGGGTGGCCCCGCAGCCAGGCCAAAACCTCTGGCCCGGAGACAACAGGCATCCGGACATCAAGCAATACAAGATCGATAGTCTGGCTCGGATCTTTACTTGATGCCTCTAAGATTGTGATTGCCTGGCGGCCGTCGCCTGCCCGGAGAACACGATAACCATCCACCTGGCGCGAGAGGAATTCAGATAAAGAATCAGCAATCTCTGGCTCATCATCGACTATGAGAATCGTTGCCAATGCCGTACCTGAGACAGTGGTCTCGTATATGATAGCCGGAGAGCTTTCTTCAGTCATCGGTCTCATAGACAAAAAGAATGGGTTAGAGACCAGTCCGATTCGACACCGGAATGGTCGACCCGATATTTAGTTGGGTACTTCTAACCAGAAAAAGTATAGCCATGACCCTGGATCGTGCGAATATATATGGGTCTCTTTGGCTCAGGTTCTATTTTATCTCTCAAGTTCTTTATGTGGGCTCTGACAAGTTCAGGACTTCCAGTATCACGGGGGTAGTCCCAAACGTCTTGGAGCAGCTGCTGGCTGGCGAAGACCTGACCGGCATTGGTCATTAAGTGGTAAAGAAGGTCAAACTGTACATTAGTAAGCAGCGTCCTTCCAGCAGGGGTGGTGACCTCAAAAGATTGGGTGTCCAAGCTCACATCACCGACAGAGATGGAATTTTCAGAACTTTCCGGTTCTTTTTCGTCATCGGTCCGGCGAAGAATGGCCTCAATGCGAAGCTGCAACTCCTGCATATTGAAAGGTTTTGAGAGGTAATCATCGGCTCCTGCGCGAAAACCTTCTATCTTATCCTCATCTTTTGACTTAGCTGTCAGGAAGAGAATCGGCACATCCTTCAACAAAGGATCTCCCCGCACCTGACGGCAAACTTGAAATCCATCGGTGCCGGGCATAAGGACGTCCAGCACTAATAGATCCGGCCGGTGCCTCCTGGCAAGATGAAGCCCATCAGCCCCACTATGGGCCACCATCACCTGGTAGTCATAAAGTTTAAGGGCTCGCTGCAATGTCCTCGAAACGAGTTCATCATCGTCAACAACCAATATCGTCTGCATACTTCTACCCTATTCGTTATTGTTCGCTAATGGTTCCAACCGCCTTTCCCTTCCTGTTGGGGCCATAAGACGATGGCCAAAAATTCAGCATTTTTCGTTTTCATACTGGCTTTCAATTATCGCGTCTATTAGACCTCGCTTTCATTGTAACGCACGGCCTCGTTACATAGCGTTCAGGGTATTTTGTACCATTTTCCTAAGGGATGGCAATGAGAAATAAGGCCTGAATTGCCCGGCCGCCGGTATCCTGACCAATTACGTTTCCACTTCCTTCTCTGACCTGTCCGGTGGCGGACGATACCGTGCTATAATCGGTCGTGTTGTAAGAGCATAGCAATCGGGTAGATAGTTATTGTCACGTGACAATGGTGTTTACGAACCCCTTACCCCAACATACTCGCCAAGGTTGAAAGAAAACCCGAAGCGCAAACTATTAGTGTACGGATAGAACTAACATATGTAAAGGCAAGGCAAACGGGTAGATAGTTGTATTCACGAAACGAGATTGTTCCCGATTGCCTTGCCCCAACAAAGGAGAAAATATGTCAAAACAGCAGTGGAGCAGCCCTCCAACCATGAGAATTGATGCCAAAAAACGTTATCAGGCCACCATGAAAACTAATCAGGGGGATATTGTGATCGAGTTAAATCCACAATATGCGCCAAAAACGGTCAACAATTTTGTTTTCCTGGCCAGCGAAGGATTTTACGATGGGGTGAAATTCCATCGAGTAATAAGCGATTTTGTCATCCAGGGTGGTGACCCAACTGGAACCGGAACAGGAGGTCCTGGATATCGCTTCGAGGACGAAACGAAGGGCAACCCGTTGAAACATGAACGGGGATCTATTTCAATGGCCAACGCGGGCCCAAACACCAATGGCAGTCAATTCTTCATTGCCCATTCACCGCAGCCTCATTTGGATGGGAAACACACCGTGTTCGGCAAGGTAACTGAAGGGCT
>BTQB01000056.1:0-11296 GCA_036985655.1 Anaerolineae bacterium
CGCTTGTAAGTATTACGACTGATAAAGTCTATAGAAATCAGGGTTGGTTGTGGGGTTACCGCGAGAATGACCTCCTTGGAGATGCCGATCCGTATGGGGCCAGCAAAGCTATGGCTGAATTGGCGATTGAATCATATCGGCGCTCGTTCTTTAGTAAGGGTACCTATGAAGAACATGGTGTTGCTATCGCCTCTGCCCGAGCTGGCAATGTTATCGGTGGAGGCGATTTCGCAGATTTTCGACTCGTGCCCGACTGCATGCAGGCACTGATGGCCGGTGAACCAGTATCAATTCGAAATCCCCAAAGTGTTAGACCCTGGCAGCACGTTCTTGAGCCCCTCAGTGGCTATCTTCTTTTAGGGATGATGTTGTTAGAGGAGGGTCCCTCCCATGCTGAAGCGTGGAATTTCGGCCCGGCAGAAAAGGAAAACGTTACAACCCGTATGGTTGTCGAAAAGCTAATAGCCTTGTGGGGATCCGGTTCCTGGGACAATCCAGAATCCACTGAGGATAAAGCGGAATCAGCTCTGCTTCGGTTGAGTTGGGAGAAAGCAGCCAATAGATTAAATTGGCAACCTGTCTATACAATCGACGATGCATTAGGTGAAATTAGTGACTGGTTTAAAGCCTATCTGGATAATCAAGAGATGTATACTGTTTGCCAGGACCACATAGCTGCCTATGTGCAAAGGGCAAGAGAAAAAGAGCTACCTTGGACCCCTAAGGAATAAGACTTGGGACTTTTTTGAATAACCGTCCGGTTTCCTCCCAACTCATCATTTTAACCCATTGATCAAACCAGCTAAATAAAGATTGAAGCAGCAGCACTATTACCGGATGATGCTTCTCTCGTCATCCCCATCAGGATAGCTATCGGCCTCTGAGCTGGTTCCCTTCATACAAATAAACTATGCGAATATTATTTCTTTCTCAGTTAGTCCCCTTCCCGCCTGATGCTGGGCCAAAGATTCGGATTTACTACACGATACGGTATCTGGTGGAAGCCGGACATCAGGTGACCCTTTTAGCTTTTAAGAGGGAAGATGACGATCAAGCTAACATCGATCACTTGAAGGAGATTTGCCATGCTGTGCATTCAGTGCAGCTCCGAAGGTCGCGAGTCCGCGACGTTAAAGACTTGGTTCAAAGCTTTCTGTCCAATCGTCCATTCTTGATCAGTCGAGATGATTTTGCAGGCATGCATCAAAAGATCGAAAACCTGCTCGCCCAAAACTCGTATGATGCTATTCATGCGGACCAATTATGGATGGCCCAATACGCATTGGCGGCCAGGAATGCAGGCACCACAAACGGGCGTTTGATGACCGTTTTAGACCAGCATAACTCCGTCTTCCTGATACCGCTGCGTCTATCCATGGGCAGCTCAAATCCACTAAAGCGAGCCCTGTTAGCTGAAGAGTCGCGCAGGCTGGCGGATTATGAACGAGAAACATGCCAGCAGTTTGATCATGTTGTTTGGGTGACGGCAGAGGATCAAAGGGCGATGAAAAAAATATCCAATAAGAATGGTTACCTCCGGGATGATCCAATTATACCGATATGCGTTGATCCCGAAGCTAGGAACGAGATTAGCTTCAACAATGCAGCAAAGAGAGTAACTTTCTTAGGAGGACTGCACTGGCCCCCCAATTCCGAGGGAATACGTTGGTTCTATCATGAGGTCTGGGCTATTGTTCAAAAAAAGGCTCCAGACTCAACACTAACTGTTATAGGCAAACACCCACCATCATCTCTGGTTAAGGCTCAAAGGAATAACCAAAATATAGAGGTCAGTGGCTACTCGGCCGATCCCAACAGATACCTGGAGGAGACAGCGGCCTTTATCGTTCCTCTTCATGCTGGCGGTGGAATGCGTGTAAAGATCGTCGACGCCTGGTCGTGGGGGCTTCCCGTAGTTTCCACAGCAGTTGGAGCCGAAGGCATTAACTCTAAAGATGGTGATGACATTCTCATTGCTGATTCACCCGAAGAATTTGCTGATGCTGTCCTTATGCTCCTGCAAGATCGAGAATATGCCAGAATTTTGGCAAAAGCTGGGCGAAAATCAGTTGAACTGAACTATGATTGGAGACAAGTCTACAAACTCTGGGACCAGGTCTACCCAAGATAGATCTAGGTAAGCTAAATGACCCAACATTTAAAAAATCACTGGATATTAATCAGCATTTTGATCGTTTCAGTAATTCTGCGATTAGCTGCCGTGACATATCTGGGTAATTCGGTCGGAGAACTTCCAGGCACCTTTGACCAGATATCTTATAACAATTTAGCGCTGAGGGTTTCTGAGGGATATGGCTTCAGCTTTAGTCAGGATTGGTGGCCGGTGACAGGTGCAGGCGAGCCAACAGCTCACTGGAGCTACTTGTACACGCTTTATCTTGCTGCCTTGTATACACTAACGGGCCCATTGCCAGTTGTTGCCAGGCTGATCCAGGCAATTATTGTTGGCATCCTGCAGCCGCTGCTGGCATATCTGTTAGGCCGTGAATTATTCGATGAACCTGCGGGCCTGATGGCTGCTGCCCTGATGGCCGTTTACAGTTATTTCGTCTACTATTCGGCCACTTTAATGACAGAACCCTTCTATATTACGGCAATTTTAGCCAGCCTTTATTTGGCAATCCGACTGGCAAATTCCACCCAAAAAAATTTCCTTAAGTATGCCATCGGACTTGGTCTGGCTATTGGTATCGCCGCCCTATTGAGGCAACTGTACCTCTTATTTGTTCCATTCCTTTTCGCCTGGGTTATTTGGGTTTACCGGAAACGGTTGGGGCACTCCCCAGTGAAGCCTCTGTTAATCACCTTAGCCATCATCCTTCTAATGATCCTGCCGGCAACAATTTATAACTACGTCCGGTTCGATCAGTTTGTGTTGTTAAATTCGAACGCAGGGTACGCTTTTTTCTGGGCCAATCATCCGATTTATGGAACCCGTTTTTTGCCACTGCTACCAGCCGAAATGGGTTCGTACGCGGATCTGATACCCTCTGAACTTCTAGATCTTAATGAGGTGGCTTTAGATCGGGCTTTGCTCCGAAGAGGTCTAGAGTTCGTAATTGAAGATCCTTTTCGTTATCTATTGCTATCTCTGAGCCGGATACCTGTTTATTTTACTTTTTGGCCTACTTCAAGTTCGAGCCTAATAAGTAATATCGCCCGCGTAGCTAGTTTCGGACTCATGGCGCCCTTCATGATTTTCGGCTTATTCTACGCCCTATCACGAAGGAATAATAAAGAGATCCCGCTTATCCAAGATCCAATAGTGTTGCTTATTGGATTTGCTGCGGTATATTCCCTGATTCACATATTATCTTGGACCCTAATTAGGTACCGGCTTCCTGTTGACGCAGTTCTCATTGTGTTTGCTGGTCTAGCCGTGACAAAAATCTTTAGGCGACTGAACATCAGTCAGCTCAAGCACAGAACGATTCAACCATCTAAAAGGTAAAGCAATTCAATTGCGACCATAACAAAAGCATATTTTGTTACTCGTTTCTAAAACGAGTCGTTAATCCAATTATAGATCAACTTAATTCAGTCTCATGCGCATTCTTTTCATCGTTCCATATACCCCAAATCACATACGAGTTAGGTCTTATAACCTGATCCGCCACCTCTCAGAGTGTGGCCACCTGGTGACTGTGCTCACCCTCAGCACAGGTCCCAAGGATGAAGAAGATGCAGCTGCCTTGAGCGATTATTGTCACCGCGTCATCCAACTACCGATTTCACGTTGGCGTTCGGCTTGGAATTGTTTATCTGTCCTGCCAACAGGAGCGCCACTTCAATCAGCATATTCCTGGCAGCCAGCGATGGGCAATGACCTGAGTAAGCTAATTATCGGCTCAAATGGAGAGCAGCCCCTTGACCTGGTCCATGTGGAACATCTTCGCGGTGTTCGCTACGGGCTAACAGTTAATAAATTATCCAAATCGACAGGCAAACACCTCCCAGTAATATGGGATAGTGTTGATTGCATCAGTCTGCTATTTCGACAAGCTGCTTCCCAGAGCAGGAGCACAGTCGGCCGCTGGATGACCAGGTTTGAACTCAGTCGAACTGAACGCTATGAGAGTTGGCTAACAAACCAATTCAGCCAGGTTCTGGTCACTTCCAAAGCTGACAAACAAGCCTTCTCACATTTGAACGCTTCCCCTGAATCGCAATCTAAGATTAATGTTGTGCCCAATGGCGTGGATTTGAACTATTTCAGGCCTGATCCAGATGCTGTTAAGGATCAAGCAACTTTGGTTGTAAGTGGTAAGATGAGCTATCACGCCAACATAACTATGGTCTTGAACCTGGTACAAAACATTCTGCCGCTCGTATGGGCCCAGCGAAAGGATGTAAGAGTTGTTATCGTCGGAAAAGATCCTTCGCCTGCGATTCAGAAGCTCGCTGCCAACTCTTCAATAACTGTTACTGGTGAAGTGCAAGATATCCGCCCGTATCTACAGCAGGCAACGGTTGCGGTAGCCCCTGTCAGCTATGGTGCTGGAATACAGAATAAGGTATTAGAGGCAATGGCTTGTGCTACTCCGGTAATTACATCATCCAAAGCTGCCGAATCTCTTCAAGTGGTCAATGGAAGGGATCTTTTGGTGGCCGAGGAGGCGACAACCTTTGCAGAGACGATTTTAAACCTTCTGGCAAACCCTGATCAGCAGCACAAATTAAGTGCCAGCGGTCGTGATTATGTTGAGGCACACCATCAATGGAGCACAATCGTTCGCCAACTTGAGGGGATCTATCAGCGCTCTATTCAAGATAAAAGCTAATATTTAGAAATCATCTGTGAAATAGAGCCCTCTTGTGTATTTTTTGGCGTTGAAATAGCTCTGTGGTACTAGAACTATTATCCTCCATTTATTATACTGTTCAAATATCGATCATCATTAAATTATGAAGAATCAAACGATGTTGCAATCATCCAACCCCTCGATTAAGGATCCGATGGGGCGTATTTTCGCTTCCAGGGTAGAGCGAACAATTCCTCCAATTCAATTGACAACCCAATGGCGGCTGCTAAGAATCTCGCTAGCTGTCAATGATACTTTAGTGGTTGGCCTCGCTCTACTTCTGGCTTATTTTTTCCGGTTTGTACCAATTGTACACGTTTTCAGGCATGATGCCTTTGCCGATTATGGCTACTATCAAACGTTAAGCGTCATCATCATACCCATTTGGCTGGTCATTTTTGCCGCCGTTGGTTTATACAATCGACAGAATCTTCTGGGTGGAATCGAGGAATATTCATTAGTATTTCGAGCGACAGGTTATGGAAGTTTGGTGTTGTTGGCCGCTGGCTTTCTTCAACCCGAATTCATACTTGCCCGTGGCTGGTTGCTTTTAGCCTGGTTATTTTCCTTTCTACTCGCCTCCGGCGGACGTTTTTTTATAAGGCGGGGGGTGTATGCCCTGCGCAAGCGCGGTTATTTCATCGCCCCTGCATTAATAGTCGGCGCCAATGGGGAGGGCAAAGCCCTGGCCCAACAGCTACTCCAGTGGACCACTTCTGGGTTGTGTGTCATGGGTTTTGTCGACAATAGGCTTAAATCGGGGACCAACGTTTGGGGTTCTCTCGATTCCCTGGGTCACACCGATCAACTCGATTTTTTCATAAAAAAGTATGGCATCACAGAATTAATCCTCTCAAATAGTGCTCTATCCAGAGAGGAAATGCTGGTTCTCTTTAAGAAGTACGGATTGGTCAAAGACCTCAATGTGCATATTTCCTCAGGTCTATTTGAGATCATAACGACTGGATTAGACGTTCGCGAATTTTCTTATGTCCCTCTTGTTCGCGTTCGTAAGGGCCGATTGACTGGTTTCGACCGGGTGATGAAACTAATACTTGACTATGTCATAACTCTTCCCGGCCTCTTCTTTATCACACCGCTACTCCTATTGATCGCTATAGCCATAAAGCTCGATTCCCCCGGCCCGGTCTTTTATAAACGACGAGTAATGGGTATCAATGGAAATCAATTTGATGCTTATAAATTCCGCACTATGGTCGTTAATGGTAGTGAAATTCTTGAGGAACATCCAAAATTATTGGAAAAATTGGCCCTGGATTACAAGCTAAAAGATGACCCAAGAATCACTTCCATGGGTCATTTTTTACGTAAGACGAGTCTAGATGAGCTCCCCCAACTATTGAATGTGGTCAAACGTGATATGTCTTTGGTTGGCCCGCGGATAATCGCCCCGGTCGAAATGGAGAAATATGGCGATTGGGGACTGAATCTTCTTACGGTGCCACCAGGGATCACAGGACTCTGGCAAGTGAGCGGGCGATCAGATTTATCCTACGAAGAGCGCGTTCGACTTGATATGCACTATATCCGTAACTGGACGATCTGGTCGGACCTTCAGATCTTATGGCAGACATTCCCAGCAGTAATAAAGGGGCGCGGAGCTTACTGATCTACACCTATCCCTTTAATAACAAGCAACAATAAGAAACTTGAAGGAGTCCATCGGATTATTCTGATGACCCACAGCACAATTTCAGGAAATGAATAAATGAAAATTCTTTTAACTGGGGGCGCCGGCTTTATTGGCTCTCACGTCGCTGATCTTTGCATTGAAAATGGCCATGAAGTTGTTATTGTCGATGATCTTTCCACAGGACACGCATCCAATATAAATCCCGCGGCAACTTTTTATCAACTTGACATTAGAGAACCTGATTTACAGGAGATCTTCAAGAAAGAGCGACCGGACATCATCAATCACCACGCCGCACAAATGGATGTTCGACGCTCCATCGTTGAGCCCATCTTTGACGCCGATGTGAACATTCTTGGCTCGATAAATCTGCTCGAAAACGCACGCCTGTATGGGGTGCAGCGCTTTATATATATCTCAACCGGCGGAGCTGTATACGGCGAACCCGAATACCTACCTTGTGATGAAGCCCACCCCATAAACCCCATTTGCCAGTACGGGGCTAGCAAACATACCGTTGAGCATTATCTATATATGTACTACCAGAACTATAGCCTCAAGTACACGGTGCTTCGCTATCCAAACGTTTACGGTCCCCGTCAGGACCCCCACGGTGAAGCCGGAGTGGTAGCCATATTCACCGGGCAGATGCTTGCTGGTAACCAAGTTGTGATTAATGGTGATGGCCAACAAGAGCGTGATTTTGTCCATGTCACCGACTGCGCTCGGGCCAATCTCTTAGCCCTAACAACTGATAATATCGGCGTTTTTAATATCGGCTCAAAAAAGGGTACCACGGTAAATCAGATCTTCTTTCATTTAAAGGAAATAATTGGCTATCCTCTGGAGGTGGTTTTTGGCCCACCAATAGTGGGAGAGACACGACGGATCTTTCTTGATGCGGGACGAGCTTATGCAGAGCTAGGTTGGAAGCCGAAAATCGAGCTGAAGGAGGGATTGGAGAGCACAGTGCTTTACTTTGAGGGGCAGAAGGCGCCAATTAAGAAGGAAAGACAGCCATGATTATCGTTCAGGCGCCTCTGCGCGTTAGTCTCTTTGGTGGCGGCACCGATTTTCCGGAATATTATAAGGAAAACAGTGGCTGCGTCCTGAGCACTGCCATTGATAAGTACATCTTTGTAACCATTAAGAAACGGTTCGATAGTAAACTTCGTATCGGCTATACCAAAACAGAGATGGTTGATGATCTATCAGAGATTAACCATGAGTTGATCCGCGAAGCCCTCAGGAAGACCACCATTACCAGTGGGGTGGAGGTCACAACTATGGGTGATATCCCCTCAGAAGGCTCTGGTTTGGGTTCGTCCAGTACAGTAACCGTCGGTTCCCTGCAAGCAATGTACACTCTTCAAGGTGAACTGGTCTCCGCTGAACGTCTCGCACGGGAAGCATGTGAAATTGAAATTGACATTCTCGGTAAACCTATTGGTGTTCAGGATCAATATATTGCCGCTTATGGTGGTTTGCGGTTTATTGAGTTTCCGCGCAAAGGTCCAATAAGTTCGCAGCGACTGCTTTTACCCAAGGATCTCATTAGAGCGCTAAATGACGAACTATTGCTCTTTTTCACCGGCGTCACTCGTTCGTCTGCCACTATCCTGACAGAACAGAAGAGCAATATCCAAGATCGGACCCAGGTGCTTTCTTCTATGAAACAAATAGCTCAGAATGCCAGGGACGAATTGCTTAAGGGCAATATCGACGCAATTGGGGAATGTCTTCACGAGAGCTGGCATCTAAAGCGGCAGCTTGCCAGCCGAATTAGCAACGGTTCCATTGACGATATGTACCAGGCCGCCCGTGAAGCAGGTGCAGTCGGCGGCAAGATCACTGGGGCTGGTGGGGGTGGATTTTTATTGTTATTTTGCCCCTATCAAAAGCAAAAGAAACTTCGCACTGCTCTGAGCAAATTGCAGGAACTTCCCTTTAATTTAGAGCAAGATGGATCCAAAGTTATTTTTAATTATCAACGATAGGGTTTGTTTAGCTTTAGACGATGCAAGAATGAGGTATGTATTATGAAGATTATTGGCAGCTACCTTGATGAATTACAGCAGACGCTAACACATCTCCACCAGAAACCTATAGAAGAGACCATCGATGTTCTTCAGGAGGCACGGATGGCTGGTCGACAGGTGTTTATTTTGGGCAATGGGGGCAGCGCCTCAACCGCCTCCCATTTCGTCTGTGACCTGGCTAAGAACACCCGTATGCATGGTTGGCCCCACTTCCGCGTGATCGGTCTTACCGATAATATGGCCCTAATAACGGCCTACGCCAATGATGAGGGTTTCGAGAATATCTTTGTACAGCAGCTGGCTAATTTTGTGCAGCCAGCTGATGTGGTTATTGCTATTTCAACCAGCGGTAATTCCTCTAATGTACTGCGAGCTGTCAAAGTAGCTAACGAAATGAAAGCCACTACCATTGGTTTTACCGGCTATGAAGGCGGCCAATTGGGAACTATGGTGGATATTAACCTGAACGTCCCAAGTGATAGAATTGAACAGATTGAGGACATTCACTTGATTTTTGAGCACCTGATTTGCACCGCCCTGCGTGAATTGGTGCAGAAACAGGTCCCAGATAACCAGCTCTTAGACTCACAAGATGGCCAGAAGAAGAATATCACTCAGGTTAAGCCGGTTTTTCTTGAAGAATCGTCAAATTAATGCTACTCTGGACTATCACATATGATTGCTGGCATCGAAAAGCGAGTTTGTTAACCTTGTAATGGCTGCAGCTGCTTTAGGACCAATTAGACTATCATACTACTCAGGACTTTTTCAGGGCAAATACCGTAGCAATTAATTAAGGTTTATTCCAAAGGATATTGTTAGAACGCACGATTTGAGAAATAATCGATAGTCTCAAAAATTGAGGTATCCGGCCTTAAACTCTTAGCACTGGCATCGGACGAACAAAGATATGGAATTAAAACATTATCTCAAGCCTGTACTCAAATGGTGGTGGCTTCTCGTCATCTCGGCCGTCATCACCGCTGGATTAAGCTATTTCGTAGTCTCCGGAGAGCCACCCATATATGAAGCGACAGCTACATTGATGATTGGCAGCGCCTTTAATAGCCCCAATCCCTCTGGAAATGAGCTTTTCTTAGGCCAGCAATTAGCTCAAACATATTCTGATATAGCTCAGAGACAGCCCGTTAAGGACAAGACAATGGCTGTTCTGGGTCTGGATTTGTTGCCCAAATATATAGTTAGACCGGTTCCAAACAGCCAGCTAATGGAAATTATTGTACGTGATAATAGTGCGGAACGTGTTCAAGCTGTTGCCAATGTACTGGCCAATCAACTTATCTTACAAAGCCCAACCGCTCCCCGGCCTGAACAGCAGGAGCGCGATGCTTTTATCGAAGATCAGCTCAGTAGCCTGCAAGCAAATATTAAGCAAACAGAAGCGGAGATTCTTAAAAAACAGGCAGAGTTAGAAGCAGCTTTTAGCGCTCGAGAAATTGCTGACCTGGAAACCGAAATAAATGGACTCCAGAGTAAGTTAAGAACGTTACAGGGAAATTATGCCGGACTCCTGGACAACTCTCGCAGCGGCGCCAGCAATACTCTAACAATTATTGAGCCTGCAGCATTGCCCCAGATTCCGGTGGGACCTGCAAAATTACAAACCGTTGTCGTAGCGACATTCATCGCCCTGGCCATGGCAACCGGTACAGCTTATTTGCTAGAGTATCTAGATGACACCGTCAAGTCAGCTGAAGATGTTGATCGGGCTACCGGATTACCCTCGTTGCCTAGTATACCTGAGCTCAATGACTCTTCTAAGCGCAAGATATTAGTTGCCAAGGACCACCCCCGGTCACCTGCAGTTGAACCGTTTCGGGCTTTGAGAGCATCTCTCCAATTTAGATATGGAGATGAGCCAAACAGGCTTCTTCTAGTCACTAGTGCAAAACCGGAGGAAGGCAAGAGCACGATTTCAGCTAACTTAGCAGTTGTGTTTGCTCAATCCGGAAAGAGAGTTCTCCTGGTTGATGCGGATTTGAGGCGTCCGGCGCAGCACAAATTTTTCGGCTTGACAAATTATATTGGCCTCTCTGATCTTTTAACCAAATATAGCCAAAACGGTAAATCCCCAGATGTCGAGAGAATTCTAAGTTTTGCAGTTCAGCCCACGGGCCAGGATAACTTAAGCCTATTGGTCAGCGGTCGCTCATCTACCACTGGCCCTCAGATACTAAGCTTGGGTACCATGAAAGAAATGCTTGAAGCCGCATCATCGTATTACGATTACATCATCCTTGACAGCCCTCCTTTGTTGGCGGCGGCCGATGCAACGATTCTGAGCACGAACGTCGACAGTGTGCTCATCGTCGCCTTGACTGGTAAAACTCGGCAAAAGGAACTCAAGCAGGCGCTTCTGCAACTGACGGATGTAAACGCCTCTGTTCTTGGTGTAGTCCTTAACCGGATGAAGGCTTCAAACTCTGGATATTACTATCGATATTACGATTACGCTGAAAAACCTGAGAAACAGCCTGTCAAAAAACCGAAGAAAACTCCAACTAAGTCAAAGGAACCGAGCAAAAACCTTAAAACAGTATTGCCTCATCCCAGGCCAGATTAGTCCCCCATTCGCCCTCTGGGCGCTGATAATAATCCGGGTCAATTTTGCCCAATCATCTTTCGGTGATTGGGCAATTTTTTTCCCTGATACACAACCTTACTTCTACATCGGTGACCGCCCCACAGCAGGGCGAATTGGAGCACAAGAAAGCGCCTACGGCGCGGCTTAGGACCGTACGCTAGCCGGGAGCAACTGG
>BTQB01000057.1:0-11251 GCA_036985655.1 Anaerolineae bacterium
CGTTGTCCACATCTAACAGGGTAACGGAGATACCCAACCAGAGCAGTGTTGCTAATTCGGTCACTTCAGAAACCCTCGCTAATGGCGTTCGCAGGGTGCTGCTAGATCCATCCTGACATCCACATCAGGTCAGATCGGCCAGCGTTAAGTGGAAGGATTATAACAAGCCAGGTTGGTCAGATCATACTGGCCCGGTACGCCGACGGCGCGACTATTTGCCGCTTCGCTCACTGGGATCGAGAATGCTTATCAGGCCTACCATTCCCATATTAGCGAACAGCATGGGCGCCAGGAAAGGAGCTCCTCGAAGAAAACGTTCGGGCACGAACTCATTCATAGCAGTGAGGTCAAACTGGATATGCAGGATAAACCCTACCAGGCCAATAGCGATTAACAGGACCATGGCCGCGAAGAAAGTTCCAATATCTGCCTGCCTTAGTTGCTCAAGGACCCAAACCAAAGGCCGCCGCCAGCGCCCATACCAGGAGATCCAAGGTAAGCTGCTGGTCTAAGGGGGCATTAGGCAGCGCTTCTTGGACGATGTGAATCAGGCCGGTCAGGATCATAACGCTCACTAACAGATATAGCATGAGTTGAAGAGAAAATAAGTCGATAAAGATGTTGCGGGATAAGGCCAAAAGCACCGCAATCACGCCAGCCGCACCAGCCAGGATTGGCCAGATGCGCCTCGTTGGCCTACCGGTCGCCCCCAGCGGAGGCTCATTATCCCGCTGGCTAGCCAGAACATACCCATAAAGTTGACCAACATCGGCCTGGCTTTCTCAGGCTGGATGATAAGCGCCAGGCCTAAAAATATAGCTAATGATGCCCTGGCAATTGTGACCCAAAAAGGAATATGCGGGCGCTTTGATTTGCCAGGATGAATCTGGTTCACCTGGATATCTATTTCTTCAGCGATCTGAAACCATCCTCATCTTATTGTTTCAAACCTCAATCTACCTCACTAATAAATCCCTTCGATTCCGCCCTTCCCCAAAGAGGTACGACTTGTGCTCGCGGCTGTCAGTCGCCCCAGGCGAGGCGTTAGAATAAGCGTTTTAATTATCAACGTCCTCTTTTTAGTCATCATCGTTGGTCACCGGCATAACCCCTCTTATCTCGGGGTTATCGAATTCTAGGGTGGACCACTGCGGATAGAAAAGGGCCTTCCTTATATATTAACCAATTGCGCCAGATACGGTTCTCAATTAAACTCGTTTTATCGGATGAGTTTCAAAATTGATGGCTCACTGTCGAATCAAGAATTTCCCCAGCCCGGCCGTCAGAATTATGACTTGCGCGGGCGGATGCTGCGATGGTATGTGCTGTTTGCTGCTCTATTACTGACCTCTACCCTTATCCTGGTCGCTCTAATAAAGAACCGGCTTGAAGAGGAAATTAAGACATCCCTTCTCGCCCAAGCCCGCACCATTGCCCAACATATCGATACATCTACCTTCAACCCAGCCACTCTTTACAACAGTTCCGGCAGCGATTCGAGCCCAACGCTGTTAATTGTTTCATCAACAGGGGAAATTCAAGAGCTTATTCCTGGGGACACGGCAATTCCTGGCGACATCGATTGGCGTGTTTGGCAGCGTGAAGTACTGGCCGAGGCTGGCGAAATAGGGAATGGATCCTTTATCACGGCCGATCCCGACAACCAAAAATGGCTGCACATCACGGCAATGTCTTCTAACGATGCCCAGCGTGTACTCATCCAGCAGCCAGTTTCTGAGGCCTTTGCGCTTTCGCGACTTATTAACCAGGTGTGGGTTATTGCCTTGTTAATGTTCTTAGCCGGCGGCATATTTTCCTGGTTAACGGTATCTCGGGAGATAATTTCCCCACTGGAACGGTTAGAGGTATACAGCGGCGTAGTTCGTTGGCGCGGGGAGATGCGACCCGACGAAAAGGCCCAAATCAACAATCTTGCCGAGCGTCCAGATCAAATTGGAAGCTTGGCTCGATCGCTGAGGGCTATGGAGGCCGATATCAATAAGCGCTTTCTTCAGCTTTCTACCTTGTTGGAAACCAGCCGTGTTGTCGCAGCCTCCCTCGACGTGACGGAAGTTATCAACAATATCCTGGATCAAGTACAGAATTTGTTCGACAATGACCGCTGTGCAGTGATCGTTCTGGATCAAAGAGCGGATGTCTTTCGCATTCGGGCCAGCCGCGGGTTGTCAGAGGAGTATGTGCAGAAACTACGGATCGCACCAAGCGAACCAAACTCCCTTTCGATGCGCGCATTGCGCAACCAGACCCCGATTCAAGTGTCCGATACAGAAACTGACCTCGCCTTCGCGGCCTTTCGTCCTCGCGCCCGCTCCGAAGGCTATCGATCTGTCCTGGCCATCCCTTTATTCACCCAGCATGCTTCCCCTGCCGTGTTGTTGTTGTACAAAAAACAACCTTACCGATATAGCTACAGCGAGCTAGAATTGGCTTCCAGCTTTGGTCATCATGCTTCGATTGCCATGGAGAACGCTGCCCTTTTCAGTCTTTCAGACGAACACCTGCAGGAGCAAACCCGCCGGTTGGAAGCTATCGTTGAAAGCCTGCAGGACGGCCTTGTGCTGGAAAGCAACGATGGTCGTGTTCTATACTGCAACCAGCGCACATCCGAATTACTGGGCATTTCCCGTCGCGAAACGAGTCAGCAAACCTCTAATGAATTGATAGAGCGCATCCTGTCCTCGGCCGTAGATTCAGAGCGTGCCCATACCCAATTTGCTGAGGCTGTCTCCGGGGTGGGGTCAAGGGTCTTTGACCTGGAGTACAAATCAAGAAACGGTCAAACCAGGGATCTTCGCATCCACCTTTTCGACGTCAACGACACTCATGGAGAGCTGCTGGGACGAGGTCAGCTGTGGCAAGACATCACCAAAGATAAAGAAATCGACCGCATGAAGTCTACCTTGCTCTCCGCCGTATCCCATGAGCTGCGCACGCCCCTGGCTTCAATAAAAGGGTACGCCAGCACCTTGCTGGCCAGCGATGTTCAGTGGGATGCTGATTCCCAAACCGAATTCCTACAGACCATCAGCGACGAGACCGACCGCCTTACCAAGTTGGTGAAGAACCTGATGGATATGTCCCGAATTGAAGCCGGTTTAGTAGAGATGAATTGTGAGTTGTATTCGTTAGTAGACCTGTTGAACGAGGTAATCCACAGCTTTGATCCATCATTAGTAAACCGGTTGAAAATCAACCTGGTCAATAATTTAAGTCCCATATCCATGGATGTCTCTCGAATAGGAACTGTGATGCGGAACCTTATGGAAAATGCCGCCAAATACTCACTGGCAGGCAGTCCCATTGAACTGACAATGGATCAACAAAACGGTACAGCCCTCTTTTCTGTGCGAGATTATGGGCCCGGGGTTTCAATTGAATTTCAGGATAAGATCTTTGACCGTTTTGTCCGGGCTGATAATCGTTTTTCCCAGCATGTAGGAGGTGCCGGCCTGGGCTTGGCTATCTGCAAAGGTTTTGTTGAGGCCCACGGCGGCCGAATCTGGGTCCAATCTGCTTACCCAGGGGCAATTTTTACTTTCTCATTGCCTATTGAAGGGGCAGGTGAAAATTGATGTGAACTACTAAGTCAGATAATCGATACCAATTCCCATTCCAAAAAAATTGCTTTCCGATATTTACTTTCCAGTATATACGGATAGTAAACTACGGACCGTTTCTACCCATATGTCAGCTAAGTCAATTCTTGTCGTTGAAGACGAAGAACCGTTGCGAAAATTCATCTCTCGCAACTTATCTGCTCGCGGTTTTCAGGTGTTCAGTGCCAGCAACGGGCTGGAAGCGCTGGCCATCTTTGAAACCCGATCTCTCGACTTGATCATCTTAGATGTGATGATGCCAAACATGGACGGATTAGAAACCTGCCGCCGAATCCGGCAAGTTTCCACCGTTCCGATAATCATCCTCACCGCATTGGATGAAGAATCTGATAAAGTGACTGCCTTAGACCAGGGTGCGGACGCCTATCTGACCAAGCCATTTGGCATTGAAGAACTTTTGGCCCGAGTCAGAGCCATGTTTCGCCGCGTCTCTTGGGAAATTAACCCCTCTTCTTCCCGGGAAGTACTTCATTCCAGCGATATCGAACTGGATGTACAGGCCCATACCGTGACCTGTCGTGGCCAACCTCTTAATCTCACCAGGACAGAGTTTGAACTGCTTCATTTCTTTATGGCCAACGAAGGCAAAGCCCTCTCTCACCGGCTTATACTGCAAAATGTGTGGGGCACTGAATATGGTAACGAAGCTGAATACTTACGCGTTTATATCGGCCGTCTGCGCCGTAAGATCGAGCGCGATCCCTCTCGCCCACTTCTCTTGAGAACGGAATATGGTGTTGGATATCGATTCGGTTAGCGACAAGATATCGGACCTTCTCCTGCGCTCAGATTCGTGAAAATTATTTATATTTTATTTATATTTCTCCCCACACTTTTATGCGTTGAATACACCCCTTGTTTTAAACTAACAATATGCTTGCCATGTCCTGGCGATGTTGACAGCAGCCGACATTTATTGGTCTTTGGTTTTGTTCGACACTGTACTTCAGGAGATTTCCAAGAATTTGAAACGCTTCATTGGTCCTCTCCAATCGCGCCAACGCCTACCCGAACAAACCATCTTTTTTAGGAGGAGAAAGTACGATGTCTTACCGTAAATTGTTGACTATTTTAGCGTTATCGGTTGTCCTGGCATTGTTTTTAGCTGCCTGCACCAGCGGTGACGCCGAGGAGGAACCGACCACCGTTGCAGAGGCGCCAGCCCCAACTGAAGCCCCCCCTGTTGTTGAAGAAGAACCCACAGTAGAGGAAGTGGTTGAAGAAGTAAGTGATGAATGTGTCGGGACGATTACACTTGGAGCGGCCGTCAGCGAAACAGGGAAATACGCTCGCGAGGGTAAAGACACTCGCCAGGGCTACAACACCTGGCTTAAGTGGGTGAACGACGAATATGGCGGCATTAAAGTTGGAGACGACTGCTACAATGTGGATATCGTTTTTTATGATGATGAGGGCGACCCGGATACGGCTGCAAACCTGGTCGAACGCCTAATTACCGATGATGAAGTTGATTTCCTTCTCGGTCCATACTCTAGCGGTCTAACCATGTCAACCAGCGCCATCGCCGAGAAATATGACATTATCATGGTCGAAGGCAATGGCGCGTCCGAATCTATCTTTGAGCGCGGTTTCAAAAACATATTTGCCGTTCTCACCCCAGCAGGTAACTACACCCAATCTGCGCTAAAATCCTTGGCTGATAAGGGTTCGAAAACCGTCGTTATTGCCTATGAAGATACCGCCTTTCCAACCTCCGTTGGCCAGGGCGCTGTAAAATGGGCAGAAGAGTACGGTCTGGAAGTCCTGGCTGTGGAAACATATCCTAAGGACGTTGCCGACGTCACGGCCATTATGACCAAATTCCGCGACCTGGAACCTGATGTGTTTGTCGGCGGTGGGCACTTTAACGACGCACTGCTCTTTGTTAATGCTGCTGAAGAGCTGGGATTCTCCCCAGATGCCATGGTTATCACTGTTGGTCCCAGCAACCCTGATTTCGCTGCCGAAGTAGGCAGTGCTGCCAACTATATTCTTGGCCCAACCCAGTGGGAAGCAACCATGAGCTGGGAGGATGATTATTTCGGCACGCCTGCCGACTTCGCCCAGCGATATGAGTCGCTTTGGGGCGAACCCCCTACCTACCAGGCTGCTGAATCTACAGCTACAGCGCTCGCTCTTCAACTGGCAATCGAGCAGGCGGGTAGCCTGGAAATGGGTGCTGTTCGTCAGGCCTTATTCGACCTGGATGAAATTACTTTTTACGGTCCAATTAACTTTGACGATACCGGTAAGAACGCTGCCAAACCCATGGGTACCGTCCAAATTCAAGATGGTGTGATCAACGTTGTAGCGCCATCGGAAGCGGCCGTTGCCGATCTTCAGTTCCCAATGCCTCCGTGGGAAGAGAAATAATCCACTGAACTTTTTGGGGTGCTTTTAACAACCTTGGGAACTCAACGGGGTTTCTATCACCTGCGAGTTCCCAAGGTTCTATAAATTCCCCTCTCTTCCCCAACATCGTCAAAGGAAAGAAAAAATGGACCAATTCGTGCAAGCCGTAATCAACGGCATCATGCTTGGCGGTTTTTATGCCGTCATGGTATTGGGATTCTCTATCATCTGGGGCGTCATGGGGGTTATCAACCTGGCCCATGGAGAATTCATCATGGCTGGGGCGTATACAACCTGGTTCCTGAGCAAACAGTACGGTTGGGAACCTCTGGTGTCGTTATTGGTCGTCATGATAATCTTCTTCGTGATCGGCTACATTTTACAGCGTATCCTGATAAACCGTATCATCGACCGGCCGCCCCTCATCTCGTTATTGATCACCTTTGGCCTCGCCATAATCATGTCTAACTCTTTCAAACTGGTCTTCACAGCAACACCACGCTCAGTTGATACACTCTTAAGCGGATTCTGGCGGACCGGAAATGTAACTGTTCCAGTTACTAAAACCACGATCTTAATCGTCGCTGTGTTAATGATGGCGGCGCTGCATTTATTTTTACAGCGTACCCGTTTGGGTAAAAGCATCAGGGCTGCTGCTCAAAATCGCGAAGCTGCCAGGATTGTAGGTATTGTCATAGCTGCTGTCTATGCCCTCACTTTTGCTATTAGCATCTCTATGACCGGCGCTGCTGGGACACTCATTAGCCCTATTCAGCCAATTTATCCTTTTATGGGAGCGGTCCTTACTTTAAAAGCCTTTGCTATCACAGCTATGTCCGGGCTAGGCAGCATCCCAGGAGCTCTATTCGGAGGAATAGTTTTGGGTCTAATTGAGACATTTGTGGCCACATATGTGCCCGGTATCGGCACCAACCTGGGCATTATCTCCTCATATGTCATCCTCGTTGTGGTGCTCGTGGTTCGACCACAAGGTCTGTTTGGTGGCCTAAAACCTGTGGAGGTTCGCTAAGATGGTCCGACTGGTTTCCTTCTGGCAACAGTATCACCTTGGCCGCTGGGCGCTAATAATTGTTGCGCTCGCGCTTTTTGCATTACCACTGGCCCAGATTATTGTCCCAGAACGAAAGTTGGTCACTAATTCGCTCCTCTTTTCGTTTACCCAGATGTTCATGTTGGTTACCATGGCCAGTAACTGGAATCTGACGGGAGGATATACCGGTTACATCGACTTTGGACACGCGGTCTTTTTTGGCCTCGGCGCTTATGGCACGGGGGTTCTGATGGCTAAAGCCGGATGGATATTTTTCCCATCTTTAATTGTCGGGGCAATCGTCGCACTCATCTTTGCCCTGCTTATTGGATCTGCTACCTTGCGGCTTAAGGGACCTTATTTCTCCATCGCCATGTTGGGGACCTTCGTTGCTATGCGGGAGATTGTGCGGGTTATCAAACCATTGACCGGTGGCGGCACAGGATTGACATTACCCCCCTATTTGAATCGACCGCTTTTCTATTACGTTACCCTGATACAGGCAGTTATAGTTGTGGTCTTTGTCTGGTGGCTTATTAAGCATACCGAATTTGGCCAATCTCTTATCGCTATTCGCGAAGACGAAGTTGGCGCCGAGATGCGGGGTATCAATGCTACATTGCACAAAATAACTATCTTCACGATAGCCGCTTTTTCCACTGGCCTCGTAGGCGGGCTTTGGGCCTATCAAAACACATTCATCGATCCGGATATTGTCTTTATTGAATCGCGAACTTTAGACCTGGTGATGATAGTCATGCTCGGTGGCCTGGGCACCATCGCCGGCCCAGTTTTAGGAGCTGTTCTCCTCTATTGGATGCGTGACATAATTTGGGCCAATTTCCTTCAATTCCACCTGATTATCCAGGGCCTGGTGTTGATCTTAATTGTTCTATTCTTGCCCGAAGGAATCGTGGGTTCAATTAGTGACCGGTCAGGAGGTACAACCATAGGTCGATTATGGGGCCGTTACTTTACAGCTGAGGAAGATACAGCTCCTGAGAAAGCCGAGGTTGGCCCATGAACCCAGCTTCTGCAGAACCATTGCTGGCTGGACACAACGTTAGCAAGTACTTTGGCGGACTGGCAGCGCTCAGCAGCGTCGACTTCGCTGTTTATCCCGGAGAGATAATGGGACTGATCGGTCCCAACGGAAGCGGCAAAACAACTCTCTTCGATTGTCTCAGCCGGGTACAGAAGGTTGATAAAGGTCAGATAACATTTAAAGGGGAGGACATCACCGGCAAGAAGCCGTACCAGGTAGCCCATATGGGCCTCGCGCGCACCTTCCAGGTCGTTCGCATTTACCGCAAGCTTTCCGTACTAGAAAACATGTTGTTGAGTCGCCAATGGGGGGGAATGGGCGTCATTCACTTGTTTCGCAGGTATCCCAAGGGCATAGAAGAGCGAGCGCGCGATTTGATTCATTTTCTTCTCCTCGATCCGATTATTGAGGAACAGGCAGGCAATCTGTCTGGTGGTCAGCAGCGCCTGCTTGAAATTGGCATGGCTCTGATGCCTGACCCAGACCTAATTTTACTCGATGAGGCTACATCCGGCATCAACCCAACCTTGGTTGAAACAATAAAAGACCGGATAGTCGAGTTGAATAAGAAGCACAGCAAGACATTTTTGTTAATCGAACACAACATCCAATTCATAGGTGATTTGTGCAGCCGGGTTTTTGTGTTGAATTACGGGGAGATGCTGGCTGAGGGAACGCCAGACGAAATAATGAACAACGAAGACGTTATTGAGGCTTATTTTGGCATGGATGGAAGCGATGATGAATTCGACGAATAAGCGGCCGCTTCTGGAAGTGCAAGATATTTACTCTGGTTACCAACCTGACTTCGATATTCTTCACGGTGTTAGCTTACATGTAAAACCAGCCGAAATCGTTTGCGTCATCGGACCGAACGGAGCTGGTAAATCCACCATTTTCAAAGCCCTGTTCGGTTTTCTGAAGGTTCGCCGGGGGAGAGTGCTGTTTGATGACCGCGATATCACCAACATTCGGCCCCAGGAAGCGCTCTCGGCTGGCATTACCATTGTTCCACAGTTGCGCAGTGTCTTTCCGCAGATGACCGTTTTTGAAAACCTGGAAATGGGCATGTATTTGGAGAAAGACAAAGAGCGAATCAAGAGGCGAATAAATTTCATTTTAGATCTGTTTCCGCGGTTGGGCGAGCGCGCTAAGCAGAAGGCGGGCACAATGAGCGGCGGAGAGCAGCGAATGCTGGAAATCGGTCGCGCCTTAATGTGGGAACCCAAGCTGATGTTGATGGATGAACCTTCTGCAGGACTCGCCCCGCTGATCACCAGAACTATCTTCAACGATGTCCGCCGTCTTAACCGGGAGATTGGTTTGACCGTGTTAATGATTGAACAAAATGCTCGACAGGGATTGAAGATCAGCGATCGCGGTTACGTGTTAGAACTTGGCAGGAACAGTTATGAGGGTACAGGCCAAGAATTGTTGGAAAACGAAGAGGTGCGGCGAGCTTTCCTGGGTGGGCGATAAATTGGTGCCAGCTTCCAGCACGCCGTAAACTGTACCCAAATGCACCGATAAACCGGCATGGCACGGCCGCCAACAAATTTTACACTTGGAGAGAGAGATGAAACAATTATTCGTTAAAGATTGGATGCAGACGGATGTGTTTACCGGCGATCGGAGAATGGGCCTGCTGGATGCTCACAAACTGATGCGTGATCGCAAGATTCGTCGATTACCGGTTATTAAAAGAAACGGTAAGCTCGCAGGCATTGTTACCCGGAGTGATATTCGCAAGGCGGAGCCCTCCGGCGCCACTACCTTAAATGTCTGGGAAATGAACTACCTGTTGGCTAAGCTTCAGCTAAGAGACATCATGACCCAGAATGTGATAACATGTCGAGCTGATGACACCATTAAAACAGCTGCCACACTCATGCAAGAAAATAAAATTGGCGCTTTGCCGGTTATTGACGATGAAGAACACATTGTCGGCATAATCACCGAATCGGACATTTTCCGCGTTCTTATCGCCTGGTTTAACGAGGAGACAGGTGAGACTTAGCTATTCATAGTCTGCTAGTTATATCGAAAAGAATACAGACGAGTGTTTTCTTTATTTACGCTGTTTCTCTTTCTAACCGCCGTTTTTCTTTATAATCGCCACTTCTCTTTCTAAACACCGCCTCTATTTAACCAATGCGTCGCCTGACTGGCCAAACTTCCAAATTCTTTTACGGCTGGGTAATCGTTCTAATTTGTGGCCTGATACTGGTCGTTGCTTTTGGCGTTCGCCTTTCTTTTTCTGTCTTTTTTGTCGTCTTGTTGGATGAATTTGGCTGGTCGCGAGCCAACACAGCCCTGATCTTCTCCATTAGCATGGTGGTGTTTGCCCTGGCCTCGATCCCTTCTGGCATGGCCCTGGATCGTTGGGGGGCGCGCCGGGTTTTTGGAACTGGAGCCGGGCTGTTGGGGCTTGGTTTACTCCTCAGCAGCCGGGTTCAAAATATGACCCAACTGGCTATCACTTACGGCATCATTGTTGGACTGGCCATCACTATATTAGGCCTCGGGCCGCAGGCCAGCATCATATCTCGCTGGTTCATTCGCAGACGTGGAATAGCAATTGGACTAACGTTTTCCGGTACTGGCCTGGGCGCCCTGCTGTTGATACCCGCTTCCGCCTTTTTGGTTGCCGGGATAGGCTGGCGAAGCACCTATGTCGTGTTGGCTGTATTGGCGCTGGCCTTGATACCATTGATTGTCACCTTTCTACGTCTTTCACCTGCAAGAGCTGGCCTGTATCCAGATGGCCAACAAGCGCCAGGTCCATTTACTCAAAACACAGAAGACACACCTACCATCGATTGGAAAATGGTGGATGTCGTGCGGTCTCCAGCATTTTGGTTTGTGATTATCGCCAGCCTGGGAGCGATTGGGCCGTTGCGAATGTTAACTGTGCATCAGATAGCTGCTATTGAAGATGCAGGCGTTGATCGACTATTTGCAGCTTTGATCATTGGCGTTACAGGGGCAGCTACCGCCTTGGGCTTCATCTTTTGGGGAGGATTATCGGACCGAGTCGGGCGACGTCTGGCCTACTTCCTGGGTTCGATTTGCCTGCTGGCAGCAATTGCGATCTTAGGGAGCTTACAAGGCAAAGAGCCAACCCCCTGGCTGATTGCCTATGCATTAATGTTGGGCTTGGGCGAG
>BTQB01000058.1:0-11211 GCA_036985655.1 Anaerolineae bacterium
AGGTGATTCGCTCTCCATCTTCTATAACATACAGATCTTGCAGGGCTCGATTGACCAATTCAGTAATCTCATCGCTGGCCTGATGGCGCCTCAATGCCTCAGCCAGTTCAAGCAACAAATAGCCCAATTGCACCAAGTGCCCTTCCACCTCTTCTCCCTTGACTCGATAGCAGAAATTTTGTGGCTTGGGCCCCAAGTACGCTTCATGGTCCCTGTTCCATTTCGCTTGTTTTGGACTTGGCAGTGCGCTGACCCCTTTTTGAAATACCGACAGTACCAACCCCAAGCGGCTCATTTGGGCGATATTGCTCATCAACTGGGTGCTATCCATCCGCTGCCAGCCCGTTTTCAACTCGAGTTCCGTCAATTGCTCATCAGTTATCGCCTTGAAGGTCTCTTGATACAGGTTGATGCCTGTTTCTTGGGCATACTCGCGTACGCGCCGCCGAAAGTTGTACAAGGTTCGCAATACCGGCACTTCCTCATTCAGGTTGTTCATCCCCAGCGCGTAACGCACCAGCAGGTCAAACTGCATGTTCTTTTCCAATTCAGCATCGCTCCAGCCAAACCCTGTCTTGAGCATTTCGGCGCCTATGAGAACGTTCACCGGTGCATTGGGCCGCGAGTCCTCCTCACTGTACAGGTCGGCATATGGCTCTTCGGGAATTCGCAGAAACAGATCGTGATTAAAAGTGTGAGCCCACGAATCTACCATTTCCCGGCGCAACTTGGGTGGCAACAAAAACAGACTGTCGAACAAGCTGGATTGTTGATGCTTTTTGTTCTTTCGAAACACGGCCCAACTCCTGTCTTTAACTGCCCTAATTTTACCAGTTTTCTCTAGTTGAGGCTGATTCTTGAGCCCTATGACCTTTTTTCAGGGGACTCACATATTTCTCGTGACATTGTTTACTTACATTGATGATTGGCTTAAAAGTCAGAACATGAAACTTCGTTAGCGCGGTCCTCAACCAAGGCTGCATGACAGTGAAGTGCTAACCATCGATATCGCTGGCGCCTTCTTGGGCATTAGCACGGACAAGGGTATCTTTCTCCACTTCCAGAGACATTATGGACATTACTTTCCTGAACTGGTTGGCATCAACCGACCGGCCTTCGTCCGCCAGGCAGCAAATCTCTGATGGTTAAAAACCGCTTGTGGCAAGCCCTGCTTCAGCGAATTAACTTTGACCCTGCCTTCTCTATCGTTGACAGCATGCCTCTGCCAGTTTGCCGCTTTGCCAGGGCAAACCGATGCCGGCGCTTGCGAGACATCTCGGCATATGGCCATGACGAGGTGGTTCGAAAAACGTTTCTCGGTGTTCGCACGCATCTTCATATCTGCTGGTCTGGGTTCATTGTCGGACTGGCTATCGCTCCAGCCAATGTCCATGAAATATCAGTTGCCAAAGAGTTGTTGGCCGGTTCCTCGGGCTGGGTGCTCGCCGACCATAAATATTGGAGTCCTGAATTGAAACAAAGGCTCACTGAACATGGTTTACACTTGCAAGCCCCCTTCCGAAAAGCCAAAATTGAACCCCGACATTGGCCTATTTGGCTCAAGCATAAGCGTTACCGCATTGAGACGGTCATCGGTCAGCTGGTGGAGCGCTTTAAAGCCAAAAAGGTCTGGGCTCGGGATGCCTGGCATTTCTGGTCGCGCTGGTTTCGAAGAGTTCTGAGGTATACCTTTGCTGAACTTATTACCGATTAAAACCTGCACAGCGGGTCAAAGATATATGTAAAAAGGTTCACCAAAATGGGCGTGTAGTGCCCCTGAGATTAAAGGGCAGAATGAACGATATTTAACCTGAAATAGTGGCAGACTACTGGGAATGGAAACCGATCTAACATTAGTCTTAGTTTTTGGTTCGATGCTACTCGTAATGGGTCCACATACGGATCACCTTAACCAACTGTTCCTCCTCAAGCACCTGATATACGAGCCGATGTTGTATGTTAATGCGGCGGGAGTAGGCTCCGCTTAAGTCACCGACCAACTTCTCATATGGCGGCGGCTTTTGAAAAGGATCTTCTCTGAGAATATCCAGTAAATTCTCGACATTTAGGCGCAAGTTGGAAGCAGAGATTTTCTTGGCATCTTTCTGTGCCAGGCTGGTAAAAACAACACGCCACGTCACCACTCAACCTCATCGATACAGTCCTCAATAGGCATCTCCAATCCCTCAACAATAGACTCTCTCATGCCAGGAATGCTTAAGAGATAAATAGTTTCTTCAATGGCGTGCCAGTCTTCCTCGGAAACCAGAAACGCATTTGCCCGCTTACCAGTTATCAATATGGGTGTGTGAGTGACCGCCACCTGATCTAATAGCTTGTACAATCGCGCCCTTGCTTCTGTAGCTGTTAATGTTGGCATGCTTCACCTCTTGGATAACATCAAGAAATGGTACGTAATAACGTACGCTTTGTAAAGAACCCGTATTCTATCGGGTCCACGAACAAGTTGTCAGCGACTTCTGACTGAGCAGGCAAATCCCTGATTTTTCAAGGGAAAAAAGACCAATCCCGGCCCCTGCCATCTTTATGTCAACACTTATGACAAGGAACCACGCCTTGCCTGCGCAGGGATCCAGGATCCGGCCGCCTTGTGGGGAGCTTATGCGATCGGCTATCAATGGCGTGACAAATTCAGGTAGGGGATAATTGTCGTCTTTGACGGATCGCCTTCTGCGGCCAAGGCGAGTCGCGCCATGAGATGGCCTCCTTATCTGATTGGGAATGGATGGGTGTGACTGGGATTTAGAGGGGGCACAACTATCGCGGGCACCGCTAAGTGGTTCAAAACGGAATCAGAATAGTGGTACGCTTCATCTTTGAAACATACTATGTCATCATAATCGAATTAATTCATCAAACTGCCAACAACGATGATCTTAAATGTGATGTATAGGAACGAATTTGTCATGATGCCATTCGTTGGACTGTAAAACATATAAGTGTCGAACTTGTTTGTTGAACCAGGGTTCCGCAAGGCTATAAATGAATATCGTTGATTCTCGGGCAGCAAAAGTTCATGCAGCCTGTTCTAATATCGAGATGATTTCCTGGAGTAGCTCAGGGCGAATGTGCAGAGAGGACCTCTTGGGCAAGCTGTGCAAGAGATCGATTACTTCGTTTCTGCTAAGTTGTTGACGCCGGATTGAACGGATCAATATACCGATGCTGCCATGAACCTGGTAGCCAAGTGATGTGGCGGCCTGTTCCCCCAAATCTAAAGAGAATGTGCGGACCAATGTTTGAAAGGGTGGAGATGTGGAAATCGCAACATCTATCTATTGCAGCCGAGTGCCCGGGTCGGTTAGGATTTCCGGCCGGTGACTATGCACCTCTTGGGCAACCTGCATGGGTACCAAGATTTGGTCAAAATCATCCAGCAAATGGAGACAACCAAGTTCGTCTAAATGGATAAGTGAGCCAGCATCGCAGATGATGATCAGACCTCGATCACTCATCGCCGATTAGCCCCCATTCCGCATCCTGGCAGATAAACCCCTCCATAAGTTCTTCGCGATGGGATTCCAGAAAGCGCCGTAATGCATCCAGGACTAGTTCATCCATGTCGCGAAACCAACCAGCCTCAACGAGCTTCTGAGCTTGGGAGACTAGGTTGACAGGTACCTCTTTTTGAATAATTGTTGTTTCTGCTTCAGCCATGAGCTATCTTCAAGGTTTTCACCAGCAAGATACCGGTTGATTCTGCTTAGTTCCATAATATTGACAAACACCCACCGTTAAAGCAGGTAAGTTTTCATCCAGATAGAAGCGAAGGTTTGTTGCTGTCACGGCGTTGTTCCTTGTATGTTTTGGCGGCAGCTATCTGTTGCCGGATATCCTCGTCCAATGCCTCTTCGTGCTCATATTAATAAGCTAGCGCTGCATATTCCTGAGCTAGAGAGATAGTGTAGACGGAAGCGATTTCGCTCAGTGTTCGATCATGAAAGAGGCTGGCCATGACTAGGTCGGTTACTTGGAGGCTGGTTCCCGCAATATAGGGGGGCCCGCCCCGCACATTAGGATTGGCGGCGATCAGGTTGATGCTTTCCATGGTTCCATAGACTGTCTCCTTGTGCTCCACATATTAAGGCGTTGGCGGACAATAATCAAGCGTCAACTAATCGTGTTGCTTTAATGATAATCTTCTCTAAGTTGATTGATGTGTTACTGGCGTACTTATAGAGTCAATCAGGATGTTGTAGTATGGAACAAGCCTCCAGCACCTGTTCGTCTAAGAACCCGGCCGCCATCAGCGGTAGCGGTGGGCCCACCGACAAAGAGTAGGCATTGGCAGGCGCAAGGTGCTGTTGCCACTTGGCAAGAGTTAGGATGCCTAATAGCCCAGCTTCCTTATCGGTATCGGTCGAGTCGATGAGTTCGCTGCAAAAGACATAACAGATTCAGATAAGAACTAATGGCAATCTTAGGCGGATTGCCTTTAGCGGCCGAGGCGAGTCTTGCCATGAGACGGCCTCCTTGTTCGATTGGGAATGAATGGGTGTTCTTGGGATTTAGAGGGAAGAGGGCCTTGCTAATCCAGAAATAGTTTAGCGGGGAGGAGAAAGGTTCATCAAGCCCGGCGCGTTAGCGCCAAGTACAAGATGGGACGATTTATGCGGCCACCGAGGATAGGAATGCTTGTTGCCTGAGTGAATTGGCGTTGGACGGCGTCTGGTTGATCTTTACCGGTGTCGACCAGGCAAACCAGCCGTCATTGGACATCGAGAAGGCTACGTCGTCGAAGTTGCTGAAACAGTGATAACTGGAAACGATGGATCGGACTATCGAGTTGATGGCAATAAGTTAGCATTTGAAGGTATATTTCATACCAGGTTGATTCAAGGGAAGTTCGATGGACGGCTTGACGGAAAACGCGCGCTATTCAGCTTTGAGGCATCGGACGGACTGGAGCCGGTGCATGGCGCGGGAAGGATGTCTCTTCTGTTCGGAAGGATGGAATTCAGGCTGACATTTTTTCTCTGAGACGAGTTTGGGCTCATCTGTAAGGGCAGTTGATTCGGGCTGGAAAAACTAAATGAGTGAATATCAATACCACGAATGGCAAACTGTGGACCGGACGCTGACATTTGAAGAACAGGCTCAAGTTGACAACCTCTCCAGCCATATCGAGGTAAGTTCGAGCCGGGCGGCGGTTACCTACAACTGGAGCAATTTTCGCCACGATCCCAAGCGGGTGCTGCTCGACTACTTCGACGCCTACTTCTACATGGCTAGCTGGGGAACGTTGCGGTTGATGTTCCGCTTTCCAAAAGGGCTTATTGACGAAGATGCGATCAACCCTTATTTGCTGGAAGAGTTCGTCTCATTTGAGACAGTTGGTGACTATCAAGTGCTTGACTTGGAGTACGATCCCGAGTACGGAGAGGGCTGGATAGAAGCGGGGAGCGGGCTTTCCGGTTTCATCCGCCTTCGAGATGACCTGATAGAAGGGGATTACCGCCTGCTCTACCTGGCCTGGCTGAAGGCCATGACGATTTCCGAAGGGTTGGTTGATGAGTACGAATCCGAGATTTTCTACTCCGAATATGAACCACCTGTGCCCCCAGGACTCAAAAAACTCTCTCCGAGTTTGAAACACTTTGTTAACATCTTTGACCTCGATCCTTTCCTTGTAAAGGCTGCCGCGGAGAAGAGCATGTCCCAGGCTTCTCTCACGCCTATGAATTACAGTAAACTGGTTGCCCGCCTGCCGCGTGAAGAAAGCAATGCCTTCCTTGCCGCGCTGGCCGAAGGAAAGCCGGGGGTGGCGCCGGCGCTGCGCAAGCGCTTGCTGGCTTTTTCGCCGAAACAGACACCTGCTCGAACAGAAGATCCCCGCACGACACGGCAATTGGAGCAGCGCGCGGAAGAGCTTGCAGAGGTTGAGCGAAAACGCCAGGCAGAAGAGGCTCGCAAAAGGCATATCGCCGAGATGACCGCACTGGCAGCGCGGGAGGAACAGGCCTGGCGAGAGGTAGACCATTTGCTGGATAACGGCCGTAAGATCGCTTCAGTTTATGATGATGCAACCGTCCGGCTGAAAAAATTGGAGCAGCTCTCCGAGCTTCAGCGTACGGAGCACATCTTCCAAAGGCGGATTCGAGCGCTGGCGGTGAAATTTGCCAACCGGCAGGCGCTGATCCGGCGGTGGAAGAACCAGGGGTGGGTGTGAAGCGATCATGCCAGAGCAAAAAGATACCGACAAATCCATCGCGGCTTTAGAGGAAGAACTGACCCGTTTGAACACTCGACGTGCCGCAGTCATCGCCAGGCTTCAGGATTTGAGGCGCGAAAAGGCATTACTGGCGAAATCAGGAAAGCAGATCTCCCTGACATTCCGGCCACCCGCTGTCAATAACCAATCATCGAAAGACGAGAAGATAGCCCTCTTTCAATCTCTGTTCAAAGGGAGAGATGATGTTTATCCCAGAAGATTCAAGAGCGCCAAAACGGGCAAATCCGGATATTCGCCTGCCTGTGCAAATGAATGGATACCCAGTATCTGTCACAAGCCCAGGATCAAATGCGCTGAGTGCAAAAACCAGTCCTTTTTGCCGGCTAATGAGTCGATGATTCGTAATCATCTCCTGGGCCAAGACCCATCCGAGTCAGCGGGAAGAGATTTCACAGCTGGGGTATATCCCCTGCTTCTCGACGAGACCTGCTGGTTTCTCGCCGCTGACTTCGATAAAAAAATCTGGCAGGAAGATGCCGCCGCCTTTTTAGAGATCTGCCAGATTCATAACGTACCTGCAGTACTCGAGCTCTCGCGTTCCGGAAATGGAGGCCATGTGTGGATTTTCTTCTCCGAACCAATCCCGTCGAGGGTAGCCCGGAGACTGGGCTCCCATTTACTGACCAAAACGATGGAACATCGCCCTGAAATCGGTTTCGATTCTTATGACCGGTTCTTTCCAAGTCAGGACACTCTTCCGAAGGGTGGATTTGGGAATTTGATTGCATTACCCTTACAGAAAAGGCCTCGTGCGAGAGGGAACAGCGTTTTCGTGGACGAGAACTTCGAGCCCTACGAAGACCAGTGGGCTTTTCTCTCGTCGATTCGGCGAATGGACCTGAATGAGATTGAAGCTATCCTCGCTGATGTAACCGAAGATGAAAACATCCTGGGAGTCAAAATTGCGGTCTTGAAAGAAGAAGCCCCTTGGGAAGCACCACCATCCAGGAAACGAAAAGAAAGACCGCTTACCGGCCCCCTTCCGGAAAAGCTTTCTCTGGTTTTTGGAAATCAGATCTATGTTGCCAAGGATGATCTGACGCCTTCTTTGAGGAACCGACTTATTCGATTGGCAGCCTTTCAAAACCCGGAATTTTACCGTGCCCAGGCTATGCGATTCTCCACATTTGGTAAACCCCGCATCATCAGCTGCGCCGAAGATTTCCCGAAGCACATCGGCCTACCCCGCGGCTGCCTGGATGAAATCATCGATCTGTTGGATACGCATCACATTAAACCGGAAATAATCGATGAGCGTTTTTTCGGTAACTCTATTATGGTTGATTTTCAGGGTAAGCTCAGACCAGACCAGCAGGCAGCTGCGAAGGCGATGTTGAAGGAGGATACCGGAGTTCTTGCCGCGACCAGCGGCTTTGGAAAAACGGTCATTGCCACCTACCTGATTGCCAAACGAAAAGTCAATACGTTGGTATTGGTTCATCGCCGGCAACTTCTCGATCAGTGGATTGTGCACCTGATCAATTTTTTGGGACTTACGCCACAGGAGGTCGGACAAATTAGCGGCGGAAGACAAAGATTAACAGGGGTTGTCGATGTGGCTACAATCCAGAGTCTGAACAAGAAGGGGGTAGTCAATGACCTCGTTGGGGAGTACGGCCATCTACTTATCGACGAGTGCCATCACATCTCCGCCTGGAGTTTCGAACTTGTTGCCCGTCAGAGCAAGGCAAGATATGTCACCGGTCTTTCCGCTACCGTAACCCGTAAAGATGGCCACGACCCGATCATATTTATGCAGTGCGGACCGGTTCGATATCGAGTGGACCCGCGGCAGCAAGCAGCCAAAAGGTCTTTCCAACACCGGGTTGTGGTGAGGAAGACGGCGTTCAGGCTGAGAGATGAGTTCTCGGAGGATAATCGGCCATCGATTCAGGAAATATACAAGGCTCTTTCCGATGATAAGTCCAGGAACGCTCAAATTGTAGAAGATGTACTGGAAATAATAAAAGCAGGACGGTATCCAGTGATTCTGACAGAACGCAAGGATCACTTGAAGCTCCTAGCAGAACAACTACAGCCTCACATCCAGAATATCATCGTTATGAAAGGGGGGATGGGGAGAAAACAACGGCGACTTATCCAGGATCAACTGGCAAATGTACCTGATGGAGAAGCGCGAGTTGTCTTATCTACCGGCCGGTATTTGGGAGAAGGTTTCGACGATGCCCGGTTGGATACGTTATTCCTGACACTCCCGATTTCCTGGCGGGGGACGTTGGCGCAATATGCAGGTCGATTACACCGCGAACACGACCAAAAAAAGGAAGTCATCATTTACGATTATTTGGATGAAAATGTCCCGCTGTTGTCACGTATGTATGAAAAGCGAAGACGGGGGTATAAGGCGCTTGGGTATGAAATCGAGGGATATCAAATCTAACCAATTAGGAGAGGAATCTCCTCACAGCCCATAAGATTTGAAGCTCGATAACACCATGAGCAATAACGTTGCTTTCGCCGAGGTTGACGATAGCGTGCTGGGATCAAGGACTGCATCAGCATCATGGATCGCAAGCATTGTGCTGAGCTGTCGAAACCAGGGCAGAAAAGGCTTCGCCTGCTTGGTGAGTTGGGACGTGATTGCCAACAACTTGACCAAGCTGGTGGCGGGAATGGCAGCCGGTGTATGAAACTGGTTCGTTCAAACCCAGGCGAAAGTCTGCCTGGAGCTACAAATCGCAGCCACGGCCGTCGGCTGACCGACCAGGCCGTTTACAACATGCTGCGCAAACGGGCCATGCTGGCTGGAGTGTCTCGACTCTCACCCCACGATTTTCGCCGCACCTTCGCTGGTGACCTGCTGGACCGCGGCGCCGACATCGTCACAGTTCAGAAAATGGCCGGCCATGCCGATCCGGCGACAACCAGTCATTACGATCTCCGTGGCGAGCGAGCCCAACATAAAGCTACCTCGCTGCTACAAGTTCCCTATTCACCACACAGATTGGTTCCGGAAAAAACATGTAACTGGGCGTCGATGGGTGACGCAATTGCTGTTTTAAAACCAGGGCAACCTATGCAGGATGCCGCCAATAGCGAAATCCAAAATCTGATATCAATTACCATGCATATGGTTGCATTGTGCAGTCATTTAGTTGTATAATGCAGGCATAATGCTATACGTCATTACGGAGAATGTATAATGGCCAACAAAACTGTACAGGCACGGGTCAGCCCTGAACTCAAACGAGAAGCTGAGGCTGTCTTTTCCGCCATTGGCATGTCTACTGCTGAAGCTATCCGCGTATTTTTACAGCAAGCGGTAAACAGCGGAGGGCTGCCTTTCCGACCGGCTGCCAAAATCCCAAATGCCGAAACTATGGCAGCCATGATGGAGCTTGAGGATCGGGGCGGACAACTATTCCCAACAACAGAAGAGCTATTCGCCGATTGGAAAAGCTAACTCATGGCAATCGCTATTCGACAATCCACAAGATTTCGGCGGGACGTAAAGCGGCTAAGACGTCAAAATGTTGATCTTTCTGAGTTGAAAAGCGTTGTTTCTGCACTTGTAGCCGAAGAGCAGCTGGATAAACGCTATCGGGACCACGTCTTAGTGGGGGATTGGAGAGGATTCCGAGAATGCCACATCCAACCTGATTGGTTACTCATCTATCGAATTGAAAGCGCTGAACTGCAACTCGCTAGAACCGGAAGTCATGCGGAGTTGTATGGGTAATTTAATCACGGGATAATTTTGATAACCCAATCTTTGATTCCTGCTACTGCAATTGGGCTCATGAGTAGATTGTCGGCAGAAAACTGGGTCGCTAATCATTGGTTGTCCAGCACCTCAAAGGTCCGGCTATCAGAAGCGTTCCAATAGAAGGATCTGCGCATTCGACAGCCAACTAGATGCTTTCGGCGCCGGCCGGACGTGCCTTATCTGCCGGCGATTTGGTGGTGCTGCTTACCACCTGCGAAGACAGGCCACTGGGCATCTGCGACGCGGCCATCAAATCGCTGTTTTTTGGTTTTGGTCTGGGCGGGGCTGAATTGGTTGCCATAAATAGTGGTAACTATATTAAAGAAGAGAGCGAGCTCAATATTCGCGGTAAGGACAATAGACAACGGACCGTACCGGTGGGCAACTCCGCTGGAGCAATTTTCGCCACGATCTCAATCAGCTGCTGCTCGACTGCTTCGACGCCTACTTCTACATGGCCAGCTGGGGAACGCTGCGTTTGATGTTCCGCTTTCCAAAGGGGCTGATTGGCGAAGATGCGATCAAACCTTTATTTGCTGGAAGAGTTCGTCTCATTTGAGACAGATGGTGAATATCAAGTGCTTGACTTGGAATTCAAGCCCGAGTACGGTAGGGGCTGGATGGAAGCGGAGAGCGGGCTTTCCGGTTTCATACGACTGCGAGATGACCTAATCGATGGAGATTATAGCCTGCTCTACCTGGCAAGGCTGAAGGCCATGACGATTTCCGAAGGGTTGGTTGATGGCTACAGATCCGAGATTTTCTACTCCGAATATGAACCGCCTGTGCCCCCAAGGCACTAAAAACCATTTCCCAGTTTGAAACCCTTTGTTGACGTCTTTGAGCTCGACCCCTTCCTGGTTTTTAAACGGTACGGCTTCAAGCCGCGGCCGGCGACTAGGTAAATAGCATCGTCCAGCCTGGTAATTACCACAAAGTATCGACCTCATTTAGAGCGATGTTCGCGTCTCGGGTAACTATGGTCAATCCTTCATGGTGGGCTTGCGCGATTAGAAGTCTGTCAAATGGATCGCCGTGGATTTGTGGTAGGGAAGGGATACGTTGGCAGTGCTCCTTTTCGATGCTTAACCAGCGAATGCCATTGGCAGACATTTCCCGATCAAGCATTTCTTCCCATCCAGGCGCCAGGACCAGTTTGCCAACGGTATGTTTGATGCAGATTTCCCAATAACTTGCAGCACTAAAAATAAGTTCATTGTCACTATCGAGA
>BTQB01000059.1:0-10834 GCA_036985655.1 Anaerolineae bacterium
ATCAAATGGCTTAATTCATCAACTACAGCAGAGATCATACCCCCTCGGAAGGGGCTTATTACGACTTTTCGAACAGCAGAGGAGGCGCTCTCAACAGGGTGAGCAGTGAAAAGCAGCCGGTTCTCTACCAGATTAGCCAAATGCCTCAAGCCTACTGCTGACGTTGATTTTGTCTTAATAATTACCCGCTGGTCACAACGATCCCGCAGCTGGAAGGTACCCGATGGATCGGCCGCGAGAAAACGCTTGTAACCGCCACCCTGATCGAATACCAGGGTGGTGGAATCAGTATTCTCCATCAAACTTTCTATGAAATGCTGGCCGGCCGGCGTTTGTTCTTCCAGGTTATCTACCAGGAGATGGCGGAACCGTTCACTGAAGTAGCGCTTAAATTCGGGATGATCTAAGAGCTGCCTTTCAAACACCTGAACAGTCAAAGAGAGGTCAAGTAGATTGTTTTCCAAACATCTGCTTCGGAACCGGTGGGCCGCATCGGCCGCATCGGTTAGAGCCTGGCAGTGACTGGCCGATCCCGCCCATGAGCTGAGCTGACGCTCAGACGCCTGATCAATTGACAGCCTATTCAAGGCTGCTCTGTTTAATGTATCTAAAATCTGGCTGATTATGCCTTGCGGCCGCAGCACGAGACCAGAAAAGGCGCCCTGATCAATCATCGGGGCAATAACCTGGCCCATGAGGAGTTGGGCTGTGTCGTAGCTGAGATAGGTTGGCGGATGATGCGGCAGGGAAAATCCGGCCGCGCGGGCGATAAGAGGCCAGAATAGGGTGACCATCCGGCGCGCCAGCCCGTTGAAGGTAGTCGGGCGGAGTTCGCTAAATGGGCCGACATCAGAACTCTTGACGAAATCTACGATTCTTTGGGCATGTTCTGATTCGGAGACTATTATTAGAATACTGTAGGCAGGCTCACCCGATTTGATAAGCTGAAGAAGCCGCTGCTGTAACAGGCTGCTCTTGCCAGCACCAGCTGGACCAAGGAGAAATGTTTTTGCCCCATTCTTGCGAGCTTCCGGTAAAGATGGCGTTTTATCGATCACTTCCTTGGCCAGAGGGAAAGAAGCGGCCTATGTCCGGCGGTAGCGGAACATCACGTCGCCAAGGATCACTTCGTCGCCATCAAGAAGCTGGTAGCCGTAATCGGGAACGGGTTGGCCATTGACCAGAGTTCCACTTGTACTACCCTCATCATAAATACGGTAATCGCTGCCTTCCTGAACTATTGTTGCGTGAAGACGGGATACAGTGATGTCATTTTCAAACACTATATCAGCCTGAACTGGTGAGCGACCAAGACGATGTTCAACGGCCGTTAACTCCACTTCAGGCGGCATCCGGGTAACAGAATGAACCATCTCCAAATAGGCGAAGCCTGAACGAGGGGTAGGTTGAAGCTGATCGTCACCAACCTGGGAGGTGTCCATTGGTCTGGGGCTATATTGAACGTTTTCTGAACCAACCCGTTCATCATATGCAGCAGGCGCCCCTTGTTCACTTCGCTGGGGTAGGCGGTCTAATAGATTGGTTCGCCGAACAATAAGAACAAGAAGAGCGGCAAGGGCTAACAACAGCAGAATAATCAGGCACCCGGGCAGGAAGGGGTCAATAAGCGACTCTACAACACCCTCTGCCTGAATTTCCTCAGGTACCTGGGTTTTTCCCTCGGTTACTATGAGTATGGTTTCTGGGCTGATAGCATTAAATCCCTGGTTATCGGTTATAGCTACCTGGAGGGAATTGGGACCATAATCAAAGATGGAAATCTCGGCTGTAAAATCCTCGAGCTCAATTACATCAATTTCCTGAACCGGAATGCCATTAACCAGGAGTTCGGCGCTGGCTACTTCTCTTTGAATATCGTCTAACCAGGATACTGATGCAGACAAAGATAAGGTGATGGGTGAATCAAGGTTCTCGAGAAGCAGTTCGAGGCTTTCCGATGGTAGATTCATCGTCACTCGAGGGGCTGTGGCTGGAATCGTTACTTCTGTGGACGCCAACGATCCAGGAACGCCCTCCAAAGTGAGTAAAACATCTTGATTGCCGCTGGTTAGGTCGGGAATTGTATATTGCATTACTTGCTGGTTGCGAAATGAGGAGATTCGGTCCCAGATCGATTGAACTTCAGTCGGTTGGTCTAATCTGGCGGCAACTCCTCTGCTGCGCGCTGAAAGCCCAGCCAGGTAATCGCGCCCAGCCGCATGACTGAATGGTTGAAAGTCTCGATTCTCGAGCCAAACTGTATGAATAGGAATACCTAACTCATCAGCCAGCGCGCCTATCTCCTCTTCCTCAAATTGTGTGCTCACAGGGTCGGTTCCATCAGAAAAAATAACAATGGAAGAGAATTGATCATCTTTCGGCTTAATAAGATCGATTCCAGTCAGTATGTTTCCGATGCTATCAACTAATGCTGTTGGACCTGAATGTGTGGACAAAGGATCCGCAAAAAAGTTACGTATAGTGTTATAAAAGTTTGTGGGTGGTAATAATTCGTTGGCTTCAGACTCGCCTACCTGGTAGATAACGATGTTATCAATACGTTCCTCCATATTTGGTGGATTTGCATATCCCTGAATAGCATCCTGAATGGCCGGCAGGTGAGAAGCGACTCCCGGAGGTAGATCAACAATGAAAATAGTAAACGTACCAGCCTTATAGTCGCCGATGGCTTGTAATTCATCAACCACTTGATCGCCGTGGATGATGAAAACGTCTTCATCAGCCAGGTTGAGCGGCAGGCCCTGAGAATCTAGCCCGTAAGCCCGTAATACAACGATAGGCGCGCTACTTACGTCGCTGCTTGTTATAAACAGCCGGCTATTTTCCCTACCTTCCCCCTCCTGGGCCCACGATTGGGTAGTAAAAACAGCCAATATCAAGCCAGCCATCAAAAGGCCACGGACAACATTGGGGGCCAAGGGCCAAATCTTACACTTGACCATTTTTTCCTCCCTCCGTCTTTTTGAACATATTTAGATATAGAACTGCAGGCGAAAGTTGATGAAACCATACAGCTACTTAAGCGTCAAGTCAAGATCGCTTGCCCCCAGATAAGGATGAAACTATACTGCCTTTTAGTCAAGTAATATAGAGGATATTGATTTATGTACCTCCGGAGCGGAGCTGTTTTATTACTAGTCATCGCTTTTTTTTACATGAGCTCTAGTCCTTTGGTCAGGGCTCAAGAAGAGGTTGTCGACGGCCAAATAACGATAAAAAAGGTCGAAGTGGACCAATTTCCTATAGTGATCGTCCAAATTTCGGCCACCGATGAAAATGGCAGAAATTTTGGCGACCTATCAAGTCTTGTGCTGCAGGAAAATGGGCTTGAGATTGAAGCATTTCAGATTGAACCATTAGATTTAGGGGTGGGGCTGGTCTTTGTAATCGATGCCAATGAAACGATAAACGAGGCAGATGAGAGTGGAGGGCTAACTCGACTGGAAAAGGTTCGCGATAGCATAATCCGCTATGCAAACTTTTTCATGGATCCGCTTCCAAATGATGAGGTATCAATCCTTATACCAGATGGTCAAGGTGGAATACCTTTAGACAAGAATGGCATGAGATATCAAAACGAAGTGATCAATGCCATAAATTTCTACCAACCTGACCAATTCGATGAACCTCCACTAAACAGGATGTTGGAACAGGCCATCGACCTGGCTCAGAGCAATCCGGACGATGGGCGATTTAGAGGGATTGTACTCTTTACAGACGGTGGGCAACTTAATGAGAAGCTGGATTACGAGTCCATCACAAACAAGGCATTGGAAGCCGGTGTGCCGGTATTTGCCCTTTTACTTGGAAACCGAGCTGATGAGGAAGAGGTAACGTCCTTGGAAGCCCTGACTATTCCTACCGGTGGACAATTCATCCATATGCCCGAGGTCGAGGATGCTGATTCACTATTTCAGTTGATCGAAGAGCGATCGACGCAGCAGCAAATAAGCTACCGGTCAAGCATAAACACCAGCGGCAGTCATTCTCTTGTCGTCTCATCCGGGGATGCCGAGGACAAGATTGAATTCGAAGTGATGGTAAGTCCACCATCTGTATCCATAACTGTAGATAACGACCGGCCGATAAGGCGGGTAGGAACAAGCCCCAATACGCCTTTGGATTTGATGGAACCATTTGTCCAACCTTTAGTGGCCCAGGTAAATTGGCCCGACAGCCAGCCACGTAAGCTTGTCGATGCCAGATTGTTAATAAATGGCGAGGAAGTAGCTTTCAAGGCGCCCGTACTTGGGGATGATGGCGTCCTATCATTTGAATGGGATCTACGCCGGATCGATGAAGGTCTTTATGATATTCAAATCGAAGTGACAGATGAGCTAGGTTTGATAGGAATCAGCAATAAATTACCTCTTGCAGTGGAAATTGACCGTCCACCAGAGCCAATCCCAACGATGACGGCCGCTCCTGCTCCAACTCAGCTCCCACCTGAACCTGTTATCATTGAACCTGCGGAATTGCAGGATAATTATGTTTTATTGGGCGCGGGATTATTTTTCTTAGCTCTCTTTGGGCTGATGGCGCTCATATTCATTATTGTTTTTGCACGCCGATCGAGAGCGGGTAAAGTCGCCCCTGTCCCAGCTACGGGATCGGTTTCTACCGCTGGCGGCATATACCAGCCTGGGCGAACGCCAGCTGCCAATCTGGCGTCTGCAGCCGACCCTGGGGTTATTGATCCAAACGTCACCTACATAATCCCGCCGGAATTTGCGATAAAGGATCTTGGGAAAGCATATATTGAAGTGCTGGAACATGCCCCTGAACATGCAACGATAATACCAATCACCGGAAGCAACATAGCCCTCGGCCGCGATCCGAAAGTGGTCCAGGTTCCTTTTAATGATCGCAGCGTCTCTCGCCTGCATGCCCGGATAATGGAAAGCGATGGCGTTTACCGGATATATGACGAGGGCAGCTCAAGCGGAACCTATGTAAACTTTGAGCGGATTGGATTAGCTCCCCGTATACTGAACGATAACGATGATCTCCACTTTGGTCGGGTCCATTTAAAGTTCCATATAACCCCACCCACAGACGAGGCGCCAGAAACCGAGATATATAACGAAGATCGACTTTGATCTAGATATTCCGGAATCTTAAACGAACACCACCTAACCTGATTTCATCACCGTCTTCTAGCTGCAGGCCATATTCGGGAACACGCTGTTCATTGACGAATGTGCCGCTGGTGCTTTGCTCGTCAAAAATGCGGAAGTCGTTGCCTTCTTGTACGATTGAAGCGTGAATCCTGGATACAGTTCCATCTTTGTTGAAGACGATGTCAGCCTGTTTGGTCGAACGGCCGATCTTCATTTCAACTGAGGTCAGCTCGATTCGACCAGAACGCTGGGTCATCGATTCGACTACCTCTAGAAACGCATTTGGGCCCGCCCCTTTCTTACTTCTATCCGTGCTTCGCACATCCGGAGAATAACGTCCCATTTGGCGCTTCATGCGATCACCCTGCCGGCCGAAACGCTCGACCTGCCTGGCCTCTCGCATAAATGGCTTCAAGAAAGGAATTTGATAGAGGATCCTTGAAAGTCCAAGGGAGCGCGCTAACCGAGAACCACGGACCACCCGGTAAAGTACTATCAAAACAACAATGGCTACAATCAAACCTAAACAACCACCCACCCATATGGCTGGACCTTTAATCCGCCCCCAGATGCGTTCAGTCAGACCTGCAGCCTCCACTTCTTCAGGTATCACCACGGTCTCACCCTCACTGACCGTGAGAACGATTTCAGGACTGGTTGCCCGGTTCCCTTGATCGTCTAGGATCGCTACTTGTACCGTATTATCACCATAGACGAAATTGCTGATCTGGGCGTCAAAATTTTCAAGTTGATCAACGGCGATATCCTGGACAATGATACTATTAACCAAAAGTTGCGCTTTAGTGACCGAGCGTTCGACCCCATCGAGCCACGAGACGGTTGTAGAAAAGGATAGTGGAACAGGTGCGTCAAGGACAGGTAAGGTTAACTGACGACTTTCTGGGGGTAGATTGATGACAATGGTTGGGGCGCCTGGAGGTATTGTCACCGAAGATGTCATCGTTACCTCAGGATTACTTGCTAGACTAACATCTATTTGAAGGTCTCCCCCAGCAAGATCATCGATTGTAAAACGCACCAGCTGATGATCCCTAAAAGCAGCAATTTGCCCCCAAATAGAGGCCAGCTCCTCCGGTGTACTAAGAATCGTCGATCGGCCGCCCGTACCTGAGGACACTTGAGAGAGATATTCACGCCCATCTTGCTTCTTCGAGGCATCAAGATTGGTATTGTCTAGTACAACTGTATGGATAGGGATACCTAATTGAGCTCCGAGTTTTGGTACATCCTGGCCCTCAAATTGAGTACTTACTGTATCTGTGCCATCGCTGAAAACAACTAAATGAGTGGCCAACTCAGGAGATGGCTTGATCGAATCGATATTGTTCAGGATGCCCATAATGCTGTCGATCAGAGCAGTAGCGCCTGAAGTGGGCTCTAGTGGATTGGCAAAGGCGTTTAAAATACTGTTAAAAAATTCTGAAGGCGGCAGGATTTGATTGGGCCCTAGTTCATCTACTCGAAATATAGCAACGTAATCAACCTGTTCTAACATATTCGCTTCGGTAGCATAACCCTGAATAGCAGTCTGAATTGTTGGGATCTGAGCGCTCACCCCGGAAGGAATGTCAATAATGAAGATCGCTAATGTTCCGACTGGGGTCGATCCGACCACTTCTACGTCAGTAACAATTTCTCCTGCGTAACGAATAATCAAATCTTCTGCTGAAAGAGTGACAACATTACCCTGTCCATCCAGCGCATAAAATTGTACCTCAATCGTTGGCGCGCTTGACGCATCAGTACCAGTGACAATCAATTGGCTGGCTGCCTGCTGAGCCAGTGCAGTTATTGAGAAAAGCAACCCACTCAAGAGGAGAGAAAGGGCGCTGAGCCAAATTCTTTTCTGCCTTCTTTCCCGCATAACAGTCCCTCGTAATTAAACGAAATTATTCCTTACATAATATTTGAAAAAGATTATGCCACTTCCTTAACGGTTTTGGTAGACCCATTTGGTCTATATGACTAAAGTTTCGTCGACTGATCTGCTACCATGCTATAATACACTTATAGTCCGGTACCACACCGATATGTTAATTATTAATGGTATTTGGGATTTTTTCGGCTTGTTTAAATCTGGTGGCCAGAGATCGGATCAAGGACAACGATGCATACGATGATCCGGATTTACAATGGTAGCCTTGGGATGAGAAGATCGCCGTTCACAAATAGAAAAACCCCAAAAGCTGCACAGAAGAAAATACAGCCGTTACCGATCTTAGTCAAGCGAAAGCAGTTTTATAATATATTAAGGATCTTGTTGGTTAAACCGGAAATGAGTGACAGTCCTCATTGCTTTGTTGAACGCGATTGTGGTAATCAGAAGTGCAGTTGATAGAGTTTAGAAGTTCGCCAACAAAATCCCTAAGTGTTTCAAAAAGGTTTATGGGTTCGGTCAATAGGGGCAATATTTATCTATAAGTATCAGGCTCGAGCTAGGGCTCGAGAATCCCTTCGAGCTAGTATTCGAATGGCCATACAAACGGACGGGCTAACAAAAACAAACCGAAGCAAAGCTGAGAATGTACGAGATAATAATTGAGGATGGAGGAAGGGAGCTCCTACGGCAAGAGCTGCCAGAGGGCAGACACCATCTCGGCCGATCAAAGGAAAACGATATCACCATCAATCATGGCAGCGTCTCTCGCCGCCATCTACGATTGGATGTTGGCTCAGGTTCTGTAACTGTTACCGATCTAGGAAGTACAAATGGCACCAATCTTAACGGCCGACGGTTAGTCCCGCAGCAAAAAACGAATTGGAACATAGATGATGAACTAATTATTGGATCGCTTCATATTAGAATCTGGCAGAGCTACGAAGGGCAAGTGGTACAGCCGATTTTTGATCCAGGATCCGTTAAACAGAGCTCTACAAGGGGTGGGCTAGTTCCATTTATATCCAGCGGCAGCACAATACCAGCATCATTAGAGTTAGATACAACCCCTATCCTGGTTGGCAGTGATGCTAGCTGTAACCTTCAGGTTACAGCTGGGAACAGCGCCCTTCACAATTGCATTATTCAATCTAAAGGTAATCGGGTAGTAGTCACAAATCTAGAAGTTAACCATCCGGTTTCCATAGGGGGCAAACCGTTAACGGTAGGCCAGGAAACTGAGTGGAGGGAAAACCAGACACTTCAAGTCGGGTCGGCTTTGTTAAATCTTTCTTATCGTTCGTCCTCATCGCTGGTTGACGAGACGGATTTGCTGGATTCTGGACCGCGATTTGGCGCTTATTGGCGATATGGGCTGGGCTTATTGATCCTGGTTGGTTTAATTACAATTTGCCTTGGCACGCTGGCGGTTATCAGCTGGCAGCGCAGTGATTGTGATGGATTTGATCTCTCCTGTATTTTCTCTGGTCTTGGGGGAGATTCACAAGGAGGTAATTCAATCATAACCAGCGGGCGGGCAACGCCGACATTACAACCAACCACAGCAGGCCAACCACCCCCAACAAGAGCTGACACGATAGATTTTGGGCCAAGTACGCCGGTACCCACAGCTGAGACCACAATGGAGTGTACCGAAGGGCAGTCATTAGCCGATGGTTGGCTGGAGATTCCGTTTCCGTATCAGGGGACTGAACCCGTCTTCGGTGGCAGCGCAGAAGGGTTTAAGCGGATCTCTCAAAGAAGTCGCTTTGGCGGCCGGATTAACTCCTTCTTTGACCACGAATATCCCGTGTACCCGCCCGCATTCGGAGGGCGAGAGCCCCAAGATCTGGCTGATACTCTGGTCACTTTTAACGGGTCCAAGAGAGACGATGGTTTTGCCCAAGACAGCGATTCGGCCGATTGGTATAGTGGCCATTCGGGCATTGATTACGCTCCGGCCGTCCCCAGAGAGGCATCCACACCGGTATTAGCCGCTGCTAAAGGTAGACTGCTTTTAGCAAAGATCGACGAGGATGGCAATCACATGGTATGGCTCGAGCACGATCCAGATGGCGATAACCGCTACCAATATGCAACTCTATATTTTCACATGGCCCAAGACGAATTTTTTTCTGCTATGGTTCAGACTGAAGTAGGAACACCAATTGAAGCAGGACAAAGAATAGGCACCATGGGTACAACAGGTCGCAGCACGGGGGTACATCTTCATTTTGAGGTCAGGAAAGATATTAATAGCGACGGCCGATTTTCCATATTTGAGCGCGTCGATCCTTATGGTTTTTTTCCAACCGAAGAATTCCCAATCGATCCCTGGGCTGAGGTGGCTAACTGGATAGACAGCCGTGGAAATGAGTATGAGCATAAGGGCATCACCAGTGAATATCTCTGGCGACAACCCTTGGTTGATGTGGTTGATGCATCAACAGAATGTGTGCAGGTTCGTGGAGAACAGGTTGATTTGAATCTGTATCCTGTTTTGGGATTCGCAGTTGTTAATCCTGGATTTACCTATATAGCAGGAAGGGATGATCAGGGAAATGTGCTGCGAAAAGGTCCCCCACAATTAAGGCGAATAACCGTTCTACCCGAAAATATTGATGGTGTTGATATTGACACAATTAGGCTTGAATTCTTGGACCCCGTTTTGGACATTTGGAGGACCGTGGATCAGACAGAAGCGGCTTTCGAGCCCAAGGCCGACGGTAGTTTCGTTTACAGCGCTAAGATCAGCAGCACTGGTCGATATGTGCTTGTCGGCCGGGAAGAATTCGATCGCGTGCCGCCAATCACAACCATATCCTTATCGGGTCAACAGGGAACAGGAGATGGGAACAGTTTTAAGGCTAGTGTCATCGTTACGTTGGCTCCCTTTGATCAGGGTTTAATCCAGTCCCAAATAAAGGAGACTCAGTATAGTCTAGATTGTGGTAAGACCTGGCTTGTTTATGAAGAGCCTTTTACGGTAACATTAAGCACACCACACTCTTGTGGGCAAGCTGCTGAATCGTCGGAGACGATTGCATTAAGCGAGAATGACTTTCTACTTCTTGCCATGAGTGAAGATTCAGAGAACAATATAGAACAACCACCGGCACAGGTCCGCTTCAAAATAGAAGAGTAAACGATAGGTACAAAATATGCGCCCAACAATTGAAGTTGTGTATCCGGATGGACGAACCGAAACGATTGAACTTTCTCGTAAACGCAGCATTGTCGGTAGAAGTTCTAAAGCACAAATTCGCATTAGTGATAACCGGGTCTCAAGGGAACATTGTGCGTTGGAGCTTAAGGGCGACAAAATTTATGTGATTGATCTCGGCGGCAGCAATGGAACCTGGATAGGTGCCACCAAGCTGCTTGCCAATGTGCCCGAACCATTTCCACGTGAGGAGGTGGTCCACGTCGGACCAGCCCAACTGCGGAACGTGACTGCAAAGGAAAGCTTTGATCCGGATCATGACCTAGAATCAATAGCCTATTCGCCAGTTGCTCCAGAACGATCTCGGGCGCAGGCGCCAGGAAGAAGGCGACCACCCGGTGCAGCAGCCGTTGGGGGTCTGTCAGCTTCCGAGGCTGCTCTTGAGCCGGTGCAGAGGCGGCTGACGATAAATCCAGGCGAGAGAGCCAGCGTCCAATTCAATATCACCAACCAGGGCAAGATTGTTGATCACTATACCATGTCGATTGTTGGCGTGCCGGCAACCTGGATGACCCTACCAACGAGCGGCTTAGAGCTGCTGCCCCGGCAATCGGGGGTCTTAAACGTCGATTT
>BTQB01000060.1:0-10826 GCA_036985655.1 Anaerolineae bacterium
ACCAAAGTGATCAGAGACTTTTTTAAAGACTCTCGAAATATCTTCGTCCTTGCTTACATCACACTCCTCCACAAAGTCAACTCCCAGCTCCTCTGCAAGAGGACGAACTCTTCGTTCAAGTTGGGGTATGCCGTAACTAAATCCCAGGGTAGCCCCATGATTATGAAATGTCTGGGCGATTCCATAGGCAATTGAACGATTATTAGCGATACCAAAAATAAGTGCTTTCTTATCTTCCAGCAGCTTCATATATTCTCCTAAAGGGCATCATTAGTAATATTGATAAATATCAGATTCCGTTTCCTTTCGCCTTATCTTGAGACAAATGGATTGCTCCGAATCCAGAAACGCCAAGGGACTGAGAGCCAGGGTTCGGGTGTATTGCCTAATCCTATTCGTGGTCCGCTGCATATTGTCATTTTTTTAGTCGGCTGATTATCCTCTATCCAAATAACACTATTATCCAAACAAAGATCCGTTCCGTTCAGGGAATTGTCTATTGCCAGGGCCTGGGCCAGCTTCGCTGGACCATTGGTCAACTGTTCAAGTGGCAGGTTTTTCCGATTCCTGGTCATTATCGATAGGCCTTCAAGTGGTTCAAGAGCCCTAAGTAAAACAGCATTGGCCTGTCCCTTGACGCCTGTAACGATGTTAAACATCCAATGCATTCCGTAGGTGAAATAAACATAGGCATAGCCGGGAGGACCAAACATCACCTTGGTTCTCTCCGTTGGTCGCCCACTGTTTGATCTGTCACCATGGCATGCTAAATCGAGCTGGTCTGTATCGCAGTAAGCTTCAGTTTCAACAATCTTACCTTTAATAAGTCCCACGTCACTGTTATGTACAAGATCCTTCCCAAGTAGGGATTTGGCAACTATTCGGGCTGGACGTGCGAAGAAATCTCTATCGACTCGATTTCCAGAGGACAAAATATGACCTGTAGAGGAAAAATGAATATGGTTACAGCAAATTGATTTATTTTCCTAAACGCGCGAGTTCCAATGCGCGACGAGTTGTAGAAACAAGGAATATAAGAATTAGGACGACAGCAATTCCAAGTACCAAAATATCGTAAATGGAAACTACTCCGAATTCGAAAGAGATTACCTGAACCCCCAAAAAGAAAAATAGCAGATTCGCCAGGATCGCAATCATTCTAATTTCCGTCGGACCGAATTTGCCGTAGGATATTTTAAAAACGCCAGTTACATAGGTGTTTACATAAACATAGATTGACACCAGTAAATAGCCTATAAGCGCCAGGCTCGCAACATTAAAAGATACATATGGCGAAAGTCCCAATCCCCCAAATATGAGCAGCTGGCCAAAGGCATCTACAGTGTGATCGACAAAAAAACCATATTTTGGTCTCTCGATTTTTCGATATCTAGCTACTGTCCCATCTAGGCTGTCGCCAAACCAATTCAATACAAAGCCAAATGAAGCAAGCCATAAAAAAGCTGGGGCAATATTTGATAAGACATAACCTGTAATAATTGTTATCGCGCCTATAATGCCAATAACTGTCAATATGTCGGGATTTACCCAGCCTGGCATGTGGGCGGCTAACCAGCGCAACGCTGGACGTTCTAAAGGACCGAGTAAAATATCATTTACTCTCTTATGCGACTCTGACTTTGCCATATTAAAGAATTAATTTACAGGAACCTTATCCATAAGAGAAGGCCAAACCGGATAATACATTGCCCACTGGTATGGCGCATCCAATATGAGGTTTTCAACGACTTTCAATACTTTTTCCGCATTGAATAACATTGACTTATCTCTATTGGAAAACCGGTCCATATATATCGGATCAGACACCTTTATCTCATACTTGCCATCTCGCTTCAACAATGGCGATGCAACTACAATCGGCACATCGGTTTTCAGAGCAAGCATAATGTAGTGGAGTGGTAGTGCCGCTCTATTACCAAAAAAAAGAGGTTGTCGTCTTGAACTAGGTAAGGGCCTATCCACAGCCGTTGCCACAGTTCCGCCTGCTTTCAGTCGTTCGATTGCCTTCTTTAAAGCAGCCTTATCAGTAGGATGTGATTCGATGCCAAACTTTTCTCGGATATCATTTTGCCATTCATAGCCTCCGGTTGGACTTGAAAACATCAATCCAAAAGGCCTGGCGCCAAGATAACCTGCATAGAGAGCCATTAGATCTACTTGATTCATATGACCGCTTACGATGATGATTCCGTCATCCATTGAGGTCGCTCTTTCAATAATGGACTCAAATGCTGGGTTCATTATGATTATTTTTTCCATATCTGAAGGCTCGCTCAAAGTCCTATAAACATCAAACAGAGTATGGGCCGTGTTGCGAAAGGTTCGTTTTACAAGAATATCTAGATCATGCGATGTTGCTTTTTGACCGCTGACAACCCATTGATTCAACCTTACGGCCCGGACCATCTCAAGATCTTTTCGCAAAGAAATCCTATCTACCAGGATGTTGCCCAGCCAATAACCCAATCTAGTTGGAATGATTCGGGAGAACGCAAGCGCTGTTCCGACTCCCATTCGACTGTTAATTAAATCCTGAAATCGGCTAGCCATCGAACTATCAAAGCTATGAACAATTCAAACCAATTATAATTGGATATTACACTAACACTATGAGCTTTGCATCAAAATGGGTTAAATTTACTCTCAGGTTCCTGGGTTAAACTCGCGCCTCCTAGCAAGTAATGTAAAATCACTGTTTGTAAAATGTGTTGTTCTGCAGAATACCGGTCAATTTAGATTGATGCTTTCATTTATCGAATTGATTGAACAATTTTGGATGAATCTCCAGCAAGGCCAGCTACCTCAGCTAGGGTCGTGGAACTATTTGCTGCTAGCTAGTTTTATTATATGGCAAGGTCCTGTTGCGACTATTCTTGGTGGAGCAGCTGCATCAGCAGGGCTTTTTCAGCCTGGTCTCGTTTTTATAGTTGCCATTTCCACTAATCTTTCTGCTGATATCCTCTGGTATACAATTGGACGCCGGGGGAACGTCGACAGATTATTTAAGCAAGATGGCCGGTTTAGTAGACATCAACATCGCTATCTGCTTCTCCAGGAGGGCATGCGCCAGCATGCTACAAAGATTCTGCTTCTGGCCAAGTTGTCCGCTGGTTTCGCCTTACCAACATTAATTGCTGCGGGTCTTTCTGGCCTTAGTTGGCGCCGTTGGTTCCCGGTTGTATTTATCGGAGAAACAATCTGGACTGGAACGTTAATTCTAATAGGATATTTCTTCACCGAGGCTGTTAAGCAAGTGGAACACGGCCTACAGTTGATTATCGTTGCTTTTTCCTTCCTATTCCTCTTAATTATTGTCTGGTTTATTCCCAGGCAAATGCGAAACAGCGAACTATTTTCTGTGACGACTGCTGAAGAAAACAAATCCCCATAATTTACACAAACGTTAAAATAACATTATTTTTCATCTAGAATTAGATTATCATGATGCGCCAAAACCATCAATGGATTTGGACAGGATCTTTGATGGCGCCTCTCCCGAGTAGATTCTTCTTGTATCCCTCGTCCCAACCATCAGGTGGATTAATCTTTTCGATTCTCACCGCGCTATTTTTATAGTCCGGGATCTTTGCACGTTCATCAATTCGGTCTAGGGTAAGTTTATTGGCCGCTGCCTCGGCAAAGTGAAAGGGAATAAAAACCGTCTTTTTTGGCGATCGGCCGGTAACAAGAACTCGCAGGCTTATGCGCCCTCTTCGTGAAATAACATCGATCCAATCGCCTGTCTCTACATCTAATTCTGCAGCGTCCGATGGATGAATCTCACATGTCGCTTCAGGGTATATTTCCTCAAGTGAAGACCGACCACTCATGGTACTGCCACTCCAATGATACAGCACACGGCCGGTGCTCAAATTAAAGGGGTATTCCGAATCAGGCTGCTCAGATTCAGTGCTATAGTTAACTGACCAGAATTTTCCTTTTCCTCGGGGAAAAGTTTCAGCAAAGAGAAACGGTGTCCCTGGATGATCGAAATCGGGGCATGGCCAGTGAACCCCACCCTCGCGATCGATGCGAGCATAATCTATCCCCCAGAATTCCGGCGTAACCTGACGCATCTCTTCCCATATCTCCTCAGGATCTTCATAGTCAAACCCATTCGACAGTCGAACTCCCATCTTCTTTTCGATCCTTCTCCCTAGATCAGATAATATTTCCCAATCAGGGCGGGAGTCGCCAACAGGGGGCACGGCCGTGCGGCATCTTTGGACACGCCGATCTGTGTTTGTGAAAGTGCCATCTTTTTCCGCGAAACTTGTGGCCGGCAATATTACGTCCGCCATTTCCCCTGTTTCATTAATGAAAATATCCTGGCAGACCAAGAAATCTAATTTCTCTAGGGCTTCACGGGTATGATTTTGATTTGGTTCACTCATCATTGGATTCTCACCCAACACGTATATCCCGCGAACAAGGCCACTGTATGCGCCATCGATCATCTCTGTCGCAGTTAACCCCGGAATCGGATTCAAGTCCACTCCCCAGAATTCCGAAAATTTTGCTTTCACCTTCTCGTCATCAACCGGCTGGTAAGCAGTAAAAACATTGGGCAATCCCCCGCTATCTGAGCAACCTTGAACATTATTTTGCCCTCGAAGTGGGTTCAACCCCGTTCCCGATCTACCCACGTGCCCACAAAGAAGAGCTAAGTTGACCAAAGATAATGTGTTATCTGTACCGTGGGTACTCTGGCTGATCCCCATTCCCCAGTAAATTGATGCTCGAGTTGCTTCCGCATAAATTTGAGCTGCTTTTTGAATCTGGGCGGCCGGAACGCCACTTACTTCTTCGGCCCATTCCGGAGTGAATCCCTCCAATGATTCCAGGTAATCGGAAAAGCCTTCAGTCCTTTCTGCAATAAAATCGGTGTGATAAAGCCCCTCTTTAACAATCACGTGTGCCATGGCCTGAAAGACAGCCACATCAGTCCCGGGATTTTGGCGCAGCCAGACTGTCGCGAAATTGGTCATCTCAATCTGCCGGGGATCTACCACAATCAGCTTTGCCCCATTTTTTCGGACTGCCCGTTTCAGGTAATTAGCAATTATCGGATGGGTTTCTGTTGTATTGGATCCGGTAACAATAAACGCCTCGAGATTTTCCATTTCAGCAATTGAATTTGACATGGCGCTAGAGCCGATCGATAGCTGGAGCCCTGTAACCGAACCAGCGTGACACAGTCGAGCGCAGTGGTCTACATTGTTCGTTCCAATTAACGCCCGGACCAGTTTCTGAAATACATAATTATCTTCATTGGTGGCCTTAGCGCTGGCGTAAGAAGCTAAAGCATCCCCTCCATGGCCTTTAACTATACGAACTAATTTTCGACTCACCAGCTCTAATGCCTCATCCCAGGTGGACTCGCGCCAAATTGGCTTGGCGCTGCGCCCTTCTTCCCGGTTGGCCCGAATCAATGGTTTCTTAACACGCCCCGGATGCTTAACATAATCGGTGCCAAATCGTCCTTTTACGCACAACATTCCATAGTTAGGTGCTGCTTCAAATGGAGCCTCAACCCGGTAGATATAACCATCTTTAACATTAAGATCCATCTGGCACCCAACGCCACAGTACGGACAAGTTGTCCTTACAACTTTCTCTGGTTTAAGCAATGTGATTCTCCTATTATTTTACCAAGCCGCTTTAGTAACTGCTTATTATCGATAAACGCCATCCCTTCTTAGGTTGGCGGCTTTAATTTTTTAACGGCCGTTCTTTGCTCCCTATCTGTCATGTGAACCTATCGCTTGACTTTTTTCATTCCTCCTCGAGTTTTTCGAAAGACATCGTCTGGATCAACCCCATCCTCTAACATCTTCTCCCGAATAGGCATCAAGGCATCAGTCGGACAAACACTTACGCAGAGCCCACAAAATACACAGGTGGTATCAGGCATGCTGTCCCCCATGAAAGTGCCAATTCCAGTTGAAAAACCTCGGCCATTAAAAGTTAATGCAAAGGTGTATTGGGCATCTTCTGCACACACTTGAACGCACCGCCAACAGTTTATGCATTGATTGTAATCTCGAATATAAAAAGGGTTGTCATCATAAATGGGTGATTTTCTCCTCTCACCATAAGCAAAACGCGATTCATCCACCTCATAAACATCCATTAGCGCTAGGATGTCAGGCCCGCTTTTTACATCCGAAGCCGAGGTCAATAGCTCCAATATTATTTTTCGACCTCTGATAACGGATTCGTTTTGAGTATGAACCTCCATCCCCTCCTGGCAATCGGTTACACAAGCGGCTACCTGAATTCGAGCCCCTATGTCAACAGTACAAATTCTACACAACCCATTGGCAGTGAGGTTCGGGTGATAGCAGATAACTGGAACATCGATGCCAATTTGGCTGGCAGCTTCCAGAATCGTTGTCCCTTTTGGAACATTAACTTCCTGCCCGTCGATCTTTAAATTTACATGGTCTTTCATATTCTTTCCAAGTACAAGATTTCAAGCAGGCAAATCGGTCAATCTCTCGTGATGGGTATAGACACGCATTCTATCCTTTCTTAAATATGCAACTATTGTGAGGTTCCACCTTTCAGCCAGCGCTACCGAGAGGCTAGTTGGCGATGTTCGAGAACAAATAATCGGCGTTTTTAGTCGTCTGGCTTTATTAATCATCTCACTGCTAATTCGCCCGCTGCTCAGTAAAATTCGGTTTTGCGTCTGTATGTCACTTAACAAAGCCACGCCTGCCAATTTGTCCAGGCAGTTATGCCTGCCAACATCTTCAACCTGGATTGTCAATGTCAATTCATTTCCCAATGCGGCCGTATGTATCCCTCGGGCCCGATGATACAATTTTGCACCCATATGCATCTGTCGCATAAGTGCTGCCAGCTCCTCAGAGGTAGCTGTCATATCTGATATTAGGGGATCATGGTGCGCAGAAAGGTCGTCGAAAGTAACACCACCGCCACAGCCAGCGGTAATTATCTTCCCTTGCGGTAAGCGTTTATCTTCTTGCCTTAACCAAACATCAACACAGCTATTTTGCTTTGAGATGTGAATCGACCGGATATCTTCGAGGTTATCGATAATTTCCTCATTGTATAAAAATCCTGCTGCCATCTCCTTGAGATCATTGGGTGAACACATGAAGGTGACTAGTTCTTCACCATTGACCGAGATACATACCAATGCTTCATCAACCACTTCTCCATTAATTTGTTTCGGAGAGCCAGGACCAAGACTTAGATATTGAACTGGCTTAACCCCAACATCTAAATGGAGGGGTGAAACATCTCTAGAGCCAACTGGATTTTTGACCATATCACTATTACTCATTCAAAAAGCTCCGGCCACAATCTAATTGCGCTCAGCATGGCTGAAGCCGCAGTTTGACCTAATCCACATAGAGAAGTTTGAGTCATCGCAAAACCGATATCGATTAGATCGCGCTTGTAAGTTTGGTTGCTAACCTTCCCATTGCCTATGCTTTCTAAAATCTCAAGTTGTCGCTTGGTCCCCAGCTGGCAAGGAAAACACTTTCCACAGCTTTCGTGGGCGAAAAATCTTCCTAGCTGAAAAAAAATCTTGCGCAAATCAACCGTTTCATTAAAAACCATCACCACACCAGAGCCAAGAGACAGGTTTCTGGATCTTGTGTCCTCGTAGGTTAGCGAAAGATCGAAATCAGCCGGACCGATAAAAGATCCGGCAGCTCCCCCTAGCAGCACCGCCTTTGTTGTTCTACCACCCTTTACCCCGCCTGCCATATCAATAACTTGCTGAACTGTTACGCCAAAAGGGTGTTCGTATAAGCCAGGCTTGTTAATGTTTCCGCTAACGCAGAAAAGTTTGGTTCCTGGCGATTGTTCTGTACCATGTTTCTGCCATTCCGTCTTGCCGATTTTTAATACTTTCAATGCTGTTACCAAGGTCTCAACATTATTAACAGCCGTCGGTTTGTCAAAAAGACCATGCGTAACTGGAAAAGGAGGTTTTACTTTTGGAAAACCACGAAAGCCTTCGATTGCACTAAAAAGGGCGGTTTCCTCACCGCAGATGTAGGCGCCTGCTCCTAAGCGTAGCTCGATCTCGAACCCAAATCCACTACCAAGGATATTACGGCCGAGAAATCCGGATTTACGGCTTTCTTCAACTGCGTTTTTCAATCTTCTGTAGGATTGGGGGTATTCACCTCTTACAAAAATCCATCCCTTGCTTGCTCCTACTGCATATCCAGCAATAGTAGCAGCCTCAACTATGGCAAATGGATCTCCTTCCATAAGGTAACGATCTTTGAACGTACCCGGCTCGCTTTCATCCCCGTTAACCACTATATACTTATCGATTTCTTGACCTCGGGCAGCTCGAGTAAATCGCCATTTTCGACCAAGAGGAAACATGGCGCCTCCTCGGCCAAGAATGCCACATTCTTCTATAATATCGATGATTTCTTCAGGGTCTTTAGAAAGCGAGCCTCTCAACACTTCGAACCCGCCGCTATCGGCGTAATCTTGAAATCTGAGAGGATTCAGTGATCCAATACCTTCAGTTATTATCCTATGAGTGCCAAAGACTTTTTCCTGAGTTTCCGGTATGTTCCCACTAACCAGGTCGCCGATCACATCGTGCTTAATTTCGCCTGTAAGTCTGCCATCCACCAGGGCGGCCGGTCCGTGATCGCATAAACCCAGACATGGGACTTGCTCATAGGATAAGGTCAATTCAGAATTAGTTTCCCCCGGTAAAAGTTCCAGTTTCTCCTGAAACGCCTTTGCGATCTCATCGCCACCAGACAAATAACAGGCAGGATCCTCACAAATACGGATTACTCTCCTGGCTGTAGGATGATTGTAGAACATGGAATAAAATTCGATCACACCATGGATTTCAGCTAAAGGCACCCTAAGGGTTTGACCAATGGCTTGTTGAACTTCTCGTGGTAGCCAACCATAAATTTTCTGAGCATCATGGAGCATCGGCAGCAAAGAGTCACGCTCTTTCGAACTGTATTTTTCGATGAACGGTTGAAATTGCTCCAGGTCAACAGTTCCTTCTAATTCCATCTTGGTCGCCTACCTCTATTGCGAAGGATTGGTGGCTCTACTGAAAAAACTCAAACAACGTCGATAGCACAGGTATTTCTCTCGAGTAACATGCGATTTGGCGTCTTTGCACGAGCTCTTTAATGGAGTCATTGGTAGATAGTAAATATTTTGTGCGGGTTTAATTGCACTTCAGAATGGCTGAAGCACTCACCCAAATTTTACGGTAGATCTGCTCAACTTCAAACATGTTCCTTGCAGCTTCTTTTAGCGACGCTAAAATTCGTTGTATTTGATTGTTTAATTATTTTTGTGCCTTATTCAGCACAGCCTTTTGATATCTGGGGAGATCTGCAAAACTTTGTTAATAAACCAGTTAACCCTCCTGATGGGTAAATGATGAGGAATTGGCCAGGTGATCGCTATTAGGTTAAAGGAAGCAGTTCCCATTATCCTTATGCAATTATCCCAAAATCAAGGCTCCCCGGTAAAAGTTGCAGAGATCATTCGTTTTCGTGTTGTATAAGCACTGGTGACAAGAACATGCAACGGTATTCTATGGGTTTACGGACTACTTTTTCTATAAATCAAAGCAGCATTCAACAAATAAGATTTCTCAAGAATGCACACAGGCTGATTTACGTCTGAAATAGTCGAATGCTTAGATGGTTCGCGAGTCAGCGATTGTTCCAAATGGAAGCGATTGACTCCTTGCGATAATCTTTGAGCATCGCTTCAATACGAAAAGGATTGAGGATGGGAAAAGGAAGGAAGGTCGGTAAAAAAAGCATCAGGCCCTACTTATGGGTTCTGGCCCTACTTTTGGTCATACCTCTGTTAATATTAAGGGGTGAACAATGGCTCAAGCACCTCTTGATATATATGTCACATGCGAGTTGGGGCCGCCAGATCGCCAGTTCACTCCCGCTCGCAAAGAAGGTCGCCCGGCGCTTTGTAGCCGGCGAGACAATTGATGAAGCGATGGCCGCCGCCTTAGCCATCAACAATCTGGGCATGACCGTCACCCTGGATTACCTGGGTGAAAGCGTTACTGAGGCCAAAGAAGCTGAATTGGCTCGAGATGAAATATTAAGATTACTAGACCAGATAAACAATTTAAAATTAGACGCTAATGTGTCCGTAAAGTTAACTCAGCTGGGATTAAGGATAGATCCGGGATTGGCCCTCAAGAATCTGGAGCAAATATTAGCAAGAGCTTCTACTTATAATAACCGTGTCAGGATCGACATGGAAGAAAGCGATCTTACTGATGCAACCCTTGACATCTATAGGGTTTTAAGGGATGAAAGTGGCTTCGATAACGTTGGGGTTGTCATCCAATCATATTTATACCGAAGTGAAGTAGATGTTCAGCAGTTAATTTCCGAAGGGGCCTGGGTCCGTCTATGCAAAGGCGCATATGCAGAGCCGGCCGAAGTAGCATATCCCGATAAAGCTGATACTGATTCAAGTTATGTTAAGTTAACAAAGATGATGTTGAGCCCTGAAGCGAGACAAAACGGCGTCTCTTTGGGAATTGCTACCCATGACGAAAAGATGATACAGTCAGCGTTGCAATATATTCGTGAACAGGGAATCCAAACAGATGAATTCGAATTTCAAATGCTTTTTGGCATTCGGCGAGATTTACAGGATGATCTTTCCCGGCAAGGTTACCGGGTAAGGATCTATGTGCCCTATGGAACAGCCTGGTATCCTTATTTGGTTCGGCGGCTTGCGGAAAGACCCGCGAATCTGTGGTTCTTTGTATCAAACTTCTTTAA
>BTQB01000061.1:0-10718 GCA_036985655.1 Anaerolineae bacterium
GCGCAAATACATCGATGAGCAGCTGCTCGAGAGCTGTGTGGGAATCACCAGGCTCTCCACATGCAGACAGGTAGACAGGTATCAACAGAAGAAAAAAAGTTATTAAGAATCGCGATTTCATTGTTCGCTCTCTCCTGTAAATTGGACGCAGATTAACACGGATCAGTCCCCTAAAAAAAAGCTCACGCAAAGGCGCAAAGGCGCAAAGATACTGGAGAGAATAACCTATGATTTCCAAGATTTCTGCGTTTTTTCAGTAGTGCCTCGGATGACCATGGATCAGATACTTCGGCTACGCTCAGTACAAGTTTGTTTTCATCCTTGTTTATGTGCGTTAGTTTATAAAAACTCCTGTTATGTTCTCATATTGCTGCTTGCCTTATGATAAGGGTTTAATGGTTCGCCCATTTTGATATTATTTCCAATTATCTACAGGGTTTCTTTTGGGGTGAGTTCAAGGTTAAGCAAACCGCTAAAAGAATTTGGCAATAGATCCTGATGGTTGAGCAGCTTTGAAACGGCCGTAGAAGTAAGTGAGCGGGAATAGAAGTACCAGGCCAAATATCCAATATACAGCCATGATTGGGATCGATGACCCTTCTGGAAACAGAAGCATCCCAAGGATCGCATACAAAAAGAGATGCAAGATGTAGAAGAAAAGCGGCGCCTGACCAAAGACAGCAAGAGGAAAAAGAAATTGGGATCGAGCAGAAAGTTTGTTAAATATCCAGAGTAGTGTGAGATTTAAGCCCATGGCCAGTAGCGTAAAGGTCATGCTTGGCGGATATTTGATCACGTTCAAGAAATCTATCCACCCGTCTCCCGCCTTCGGCCGGATATTGCCGAATCCGTCGAGCCACCTTAATAAAAGGAATAGCAACAAGAAAACAATACCTAAGATCAATCCTCGCCGGTAAGCTTTCTCATCACCGGCAATTAACCAGTGACCGAAAAACATTCCAAAAACGACCAACTCAAACCAGGGCAAGATGGGGTAATTAACCCAAAGAGTATTGTCACCAGCAGGCAGCACCAAAAGCAAATTGGCCAAATCATTGTTTAAGCTGCCCCATTGGCCAGGATCCGGATGAATTAATTCTGTGCCAATGAAGAGGAACAGCGTCAAGAATAATAACATCGATGGTTTCAGCCATAACAGGAAACTACCCAAGATCATGGCTCCCCCCAGGGCGAATAAAACGCCAAAATAGATATTTAAACCCCAGTCGGGAGAAAGTTCCCAGGCCCGATTAACTATTAAAAGCTGTAATAAGATAAGAAGAACCCCCCGAAGCCAAAAATGACGCATTATCCGCCACTTAGCCCAGCCCTTTTCCGATCTCGATTGGGAGAACAGGAGCATGCCTATGCCCATTAAAAAGAAGAAGCCGGGGGCCGCCAAATGGGTAATAAACCGGGTGAGAAAATTCAGCCCATTTTCGTAGATTGGTATGGGTAAACCCCAATGTTCGAGGGATGGGTGCTGGCGGGCGACGAAGAAGTTAGCGTGATCGAGGGCCATGACCAGGATGATGAATCCCCTCAAGGCATCCACAGGCAGCAGACGGTTTAGTCCCCCGACCGAGGCATTAACGCTTGAAAAAATATGAACAAGAGACTGGGACGGGTGGGTTTCTGTCATGAACCATCAAAGAACAGAAAATCGACTTTCCATAGAGCAATAATAAGCATAGACGATCCTTAATTCATCCTCCTCCTGTATTATTTCGTATTGGCCACATGGGTAAATAAAGGAGAATGGTGTTATTGTGCGCCAGCACACGTCAGCCTATAATCCAATTTTGAGGGTTGAATTGACTGGCCTTTTTTAGGCAGCGCAGATATTTCAAGACTCTTCTATGGAGGGAAAGTATGACCTCTGGTTCGATTGGTCGATACAAACTCGTTGAAGAAATCGGGCGGGGAGGGATGGCCTCAGTATACCGGGCTCATGATCCTCTCTTCAAACGCGATGTAGCAATAAAAGTAATGACCCAGGATCTCCTGCAAGATCCAAATCTAAAAGCCCGGTTTGAAAGGGAAGCCCAGACCATAGCCGCTCTAGAGCATCCAGCGATTGTGCCGGTATATGACTTTGGAGAAGAAGGCGGACGGCCGTACCTGGTCATGCGCTTAATGACTGGGATGACTTTGTCGGAAAAGCTGAAGCGTGGACCGCTCTCAATTACAGATACGAGTGCAATATTAACGCGGATTGGTTCCGCACTTGATCGGGCTCATAAACAAGGAATTGTTCACCGGGATCTAAAACCAAGCAATATTATGTTTGATGATTATGGTGATGCCTTTCTGGCTGATTTTGGCATTGCCCGTCTAACAGAGAGTGCGGTTACCCTAACGGGCGATTCTGTCTTGGGGACGCCTGCCTACATGAGTCCGGAACAAATACACGGCGACAAAGAGATCGACGGCCGGAGTGATATTTACGCCCTGGGCGTTATTTGTTTTGAGATGCTGACCGGTGCGCGGCCCTATGTGGATAAAACACCAACCAAGGTGATGATGAAGCATATCCTGGATCCAGTGCCCAACATCCTGGATGTGAATCCGGAACTTCCCAAGGAAGTCAATTCGGTTATTGCCCATACCATGGCAAAGGATCCGGATGAGAGATACCAATCGTCGCAGGAACTAACCGATACGCTGCAGAGGTTGGCACGGGCTGGATCTGTGGCCGCGGCTGCAGCAGTCGCGCCGGGTCCTGGCGCGCCGTCGGCAGCTGAGGCCGTTAAAGCAGCAACAACCAAGGAAAAACCTGAAGATTTACCTACAGAAATAAAAGTCCCGGGGGCCGAAACAAAAATAGATGATGTGAAAATAACCCAAATTGATGAGGCAGAAGATATTGAAGAGGTTCTGGCGCCAGTTCAAGATGAGAAACTGTCTGTCGAAGAGGATTTTCCCGAGACGGAAGTGGCTGTTCCCTCATTTGTCGTGAAAGGACCGCCAGCGGCTCAGACTGCCACTCCGGATATTGATGGAAGTTTGGAAACAGAGATCGCTCCCATTGACGAGGAGATTGTACCGGAGACGGAAATAGCTGTTCCCTCATTTGTCAGCCCGACCGCGGCAGTTGAACCTGCACCTGGTGAAGGTGAAGAAGGAGCAAAACGGAACTGGATATTGCTTGGTGGGATAGGCATGGTTGTCGTCGTGGGAATCATCGCCCTCATTGCTGGGGGGATCTTCGTTATCAGCCAGCTGTCAGGGGATGAGGAAGCTGAAGGGCCTGTATCAACAGCGACGGCGCAAGTGGCTGAACGGCCGACAAGCAGACCGGTTTCGACGAAGATCGCAGCGGCCGGTGAAATTGAATCTGGCGATGATCTCATTGCTCGGGGCGAAGAACTACTTAATGAATCATTCAATAAACGAGACGCCGGGGATTTGGATGGGGCCATGGTCGCTCTAGATGAAGCTATCTCCTTAGTGCCTGATAATTATTGGTATCAGCACGAACGCGCCCTCTTACTTCTGCTGTCAGGTGATATAGATAGAGCGTTGGAGTCAATAAACGAGGTAATTGAGAAAGATCCGGATGAGGCATTTCATTATGAACTAAGAGCGATGATTCTCCAGGAGATGGGCAACTTGTACGCCGCGCTTGAGAATCTTCAACGAGCGGCCGAGTTGGGATATGACAATGAATCTGTATTTATTGATCTGGCCGATTCATTCATGGAAGAAGAGGATTTTGGGGCAGCAATTGCCACGTATGATCAGGCTATTAATATCAATCCAAATATGGAAGAGTATTATGGGAGCCGGTCCTGGGCGTATGTGCTGCTCAGTGACTATGGGGCTGCGGCCGAGGACCTGGAACAGGCCATATCTTTGAATCCAGATGCCCTCTGGGCCTATGAACAGCTGGCCGACCTCTACAGATGGGAGATCGAAGACCTCGATGCAGCTACAGAGGTCTGGTCCCGGGTTGTTGACAAGGAGCCGGAAAATGCATGGGCATACAATAATAGGGGAGAGATATTAAGAGAGATTGGCGATCTAGAAGGCGCCTTAGAAGATATTCAGAGGGCGATTGAAATAGAGCCTAATAATTATTGGTTCCATGTCCAACTTGCCAAGACTTACGACTACCTTGACGAACCAGACAGAGCGCTGGAGGAATACAACTTGGCTGTAGAATTAAACCCGGGTGATCCTGAGATCTATTACGAGAGGGCTAACTTTTATAGATGGACATTAGATGATTTTGACCAGGCTCTCGCAGACTACACCAAGGCGATAGAATTAGATCCAGAAGCAAGCGGGTACTACGTTGATCGGGCATCTCTACACCGGGATCGTGGCGACTTTGAAGCTGCCCTAGCAGACCTGGAGCTCGGCATCTCTGTTGACCCTCAAGATTCCTGGATGTACATTGAGAAAGCAAGCACATTTGCAGATATGGGAGAAATAGAAGCTGCTTTAGAAGAATATAACCGGGCGATCGAGGTGGAGCCTGGCAATCCAAGCGCTTTTCAATTGAGGGCCAACCTTCTAGCCTACGGTTTTGGTGATTATGATGCCGCCTTCGCTGATTATGAGCATTGTTTGGAGATCGAACCGGGGATGCCCTGGTGCTATCTTGATTGGGGTTGGGCGCTTGCTGACATCGGAGATGCTAATGGCGCCATTAGCAAATTTCAAAAGTTCATAGAATTTGTACCCCCATTTGACTGTCCCGAATGCGTCGAAGAGGTCGAAATCTATATTGATGAGAACAGCTAACTCTAAACAATTTTGGCCGTATCTGACCTATATTTGAGGAAGAACAAGCCAGCTCGCGCTACGATTCAGAGATTGCTGCTAACAACTTATCAGGGGGTTCTATCTTGCTGATGAACGCGTCTGCGCCCGCATTCAAGACTTCATCCCTGTGTTCAGGCCTGCTGCTAAGTATGATAATTTTTATCTTTGGCGCGTTACATCGCAGCTTACGAATAAATTCGGTTGAAGGTTCATCCATAAGCAGCCAATCAATGATAAGGACATCGGGATCTGATGCCGATATTTTAGCCTGGAGTGACTCTTTGTCCCTAGCCTCCCCAGTTATGCGCACATCTGGATTTTTTTCTAACAATACACGCAGCGCGTAGCGTACTTTTGCTTGGTTGTCGGCTATAAAGAGACGCATGAGATTTCATTAACTTACGATCCCCACCAGAAGAATCGCTCCCAAAAAAGGTGGGGATGGCAAGGTTCTTATACTGTGTCCATTGGAAAACCTTCATTTGATACAGTTTTTTCAATGATCTTAGTCTAAAATAAAAAGTCCTCAGCTGCATCAGGCATCTGAGGAATTTTCTACTTGGCCAGCTGGCTAATTATTCCACTTTTCCCCAAGCGTCAATCTACCAACTTATTTCGGAAGGCTAAGGTTATCGCTTCTGCTCTGTTGGAGACGTCCATCTTGTCTAGAATATGGCTAACGTGTGCCTTGGCAGTGGCCCTGCTAACAAACAGCTCTTCCGCGATTTCCCTGTTATTTAAACCCGCAACCACGAGTTCTAAAACCTCCATCTCTCGCGGGGTCAAACCATAATCGATTCGAGTCTGTCCGCTCGATAGCCCCGACTGTAAAAGAGCCTGCACCGCTTCTGGCGCCAGGGTTGACTGGCCTGCGTAAGCAGCCCTAATTGCTGCGGCCAGGTCATCGACGGATACATTTTTTAGCAGATAGCCAATCGCGCCAGCTTGTAAAGCATCCCGGATGAGCTCCTGTTCTTGAAAACTGGTCAGGGCGATGATTTGAATATTGGGATGTTTCTGGAGAATCTTTCTAGTCGCAGTTGCCCCATCCATTTTTGGCATCACGAGATCCATAAGAATTACATCGGGTTGGCAATCTTCTATCATTGAAAGGGCTTCGAGACCATCCCGCGCTTCGCCAACCAATTCTAAGTCTGCCTTGACATTTAAGAATGCGGCAAGCCCTCGACGAACCATATCATGGTCATCGACTAACATTATGCGAATCGTTTCGTATGTTTCCATATCTATTCCTCTTCAAGATCCGGCCGCCACAATAATGAGACCTCTGTTCCCCGTTCGAGCTCACTTTCGATGGACAAGGCTGCCCCAATTCCTTGGGCTCGCTCGCGAATGATATCTAAACCTAAATGATGTCCTGAAACATCTTCTAGATCAAATCCGCAGCCATCATCCACGACACTCAGCAATATACTCTTATCTTCAGGATTATAGTGCAGGTTCAATTCGGCCGTCTTGGCTCTAGAATGTTTCACCACGTTGTTCAGTGATTCTTGAGCTATCCTATAGAGCGCGATGCGAACATCAGCTGGGATTAATTCGTTGCTGTCAATGTTGACCGATACTTGAACGCTGGACCGCCCCATAGTTGATTCGCTTAGCTGATTGAAAAGATCGGGCAATTGGGCCTCTTCCAAGGCGGATGGTCGCAATTCCATTAAGAGTGTCCGCATCTCCGCCAGGGCGCCACGGGTCAGCTGGCGCAGATCTTGAATCAAAAGGCGCCCTTCATCCGGATCATTATCCCAGGCTGGGGCAAGCGTCTCAGCTATTAGACTGGCTGAAAACAAAGTCTGGGTCACAGCATCATGTAATTCGCGGGCAAGGCGGCTACGTTCACTTGCAGTGGCGGTTTCTTTTACCTGTTCCCGTAATTGATTATTAGCTATGGCCAGGGCGGCCTGGTCAGCAAAAGTGAAGCCCAGCTCTAAATCATCGCGATCAAATTCGCGAATGTGATCGTAGAACATCAACAATCCACCGTATATATTCTCGGTAATAACCAGAGGTATTCCCAGCAAGGCGCTGTGGACCATGGGAACGGCCGATTCGATTTGGAGCAGCGATTCCCAATAACCCCCTAAATCAGAGATTACCAGAGGTTCCCGCTCTATCAACTTTTCATCAGACCAATTACCAATGAGATCTAACAGCGGTGGATTGAGCGAACGACGGATCTGCCCGCCGGGATTAGTCGCCACAATAGAGATGGGGCCGGATTCCGGACAGCGGAAGATAATTGTATCTTCCGCGTCTGTTAACCGGGCTGCTTGAGTAACAATATATTGGAGACTTTCTTCGAGAGAAGGAGAGGTATTGAGGATAACCAGGATCTCCCTCAAGCCTTCGGCAATCTGCCGACGCTGCTCAATTTCCGCTGTTCGTGAAGCTACCTGATCCTCCAATTTATGTGTTCTTTCAGCTATGGTTCTTGTCCGATAACGCAAGCCAATAACAGCAGCAGCAACAAAGAGCAGTAAGGCGGAACCGATAAACCACCACTGCTGCCAGAGTGGCAGCGGAATAACGATATCAACGGTAGCGCCCTCGAGATTCCAGACGCCGTCATTGTTCGTAGCGACTGCCCGAAATGTATATTCCCCAGGTGGGATGTTGGTATAGCTGGCGAACCGGCGGTTACCAATGTAATTCCACTCCTCGTCGAAACCTTCCATGATATATGCGTACTGGTTTTCCCCAGGAGTTCCATAATGTAGGGCCGCGATTTCAAATGAGAACACGGAATCCCCTCCCGATAGCTCTATGCGATCGGTAGTCAAAATACTTTGCTTAAGAGGGGATTCTGGTCCAATAGGAACCGTCCGGTTAAGTATCTGAAAATCGGTAATGAGGACAGGGGGAATAAAGGGATTGTCAAATATGTCATCCGGATTGAAAAAGTTGAGGCCATTGATGCCGCCAAAAAACATCATACCGCCCTCGTTTTTGAAGTGAGCCCCGCCATTGAACTCGAGGGATTGTAAGCCATCATTGACGCCAAAATTGCGGAAAGTTCCTCGATTCGGATCAAATCTAGATAGACCCCGGTTTGTGCTCACCCATAATCGATCCTGATCATCGATTTCAATGCCGAGGACCATGTTATTTGCCAGTCCATCCTTTTCTTGATAATGGACAAAGGTCTCATCAGTTGGGTTGAAATGATCTAACCCGTTTCCGGTGGCCAGCCACAGGCCACCATGTCCATCTGGATGAATCGCACTAACAATATCGTGACCGAGGGAATTCGAGTCGGATGGATCATGGCGGTAGTATGAAGATGTTTCGATGCTCCTATCAAATAGAACCAGGCCGCCCATTGTTCCCAACCATAAAAATGGGCTCCCTTCTTCACCATAGATGGCCAGGATGTTATTTTCTGGTAACAGTTCAACCGGTTTATTTCCTTCAAGATAGGCATAGTTAGTGATGGAACCGGAGTCAAGATCCAATTTATCCAGACCGGAGCCCGCTGTGCCCATCCAGAGAGAGCCGTCATTGTCAAAATGAAGTTTATTTATCTGAGTCTTGGCAGAACCACTGGAAGTAACCGGGGCTCGATGAAAGGTGCCAAAGGTCTCAGTTTTTCCATCAAAAATGCTTATGCCGCCGTGGGTTGCGATCCAGATGCGTCCTTTAGAGTCTTCAGTGATATCAGTGACAAAAGCGCTGGGCAGCGACGTGTCGTCGTTTGGTATTGATGAATACCTGGTTACCCTGCCAGTTACCTGGTTAAGACGATCCAGGCCATCTGAAGTTCCTATCCAAAGAAAACCCTGACTGTCCTCGAAGATGGCCCAAACCTGAGATCCGCTTAGCAGCCTGGGATCACGTGGATCGGCCGGAAGATGGCTAAATTTCACCTTAAACGGGTCAGATTTTGAGATGCCTCCGATGGTTGTACCGACCCACATGACTCCCGATTTATCGACGAAAAGAGATCGAATCTCATCATCAGCGAGAGTACCTTCATCAGCAGGATCATGGTTGTAGTGGATGAATCTACCCCTGTCAGGAGATAAACGATCTAATCCATTTTCGGTTGCTACCCACAATGTTCCGAATTGATCTTGGACAATGTCGGAAACCGAAGTTCCGCCGAGGCTGGCTGGATCATCAGGTTTATGCCTAAAACTAGTAATCTCACCCGATGATTTTTCAAGCATGTAAAGGCCACCACCGTCTGTGCCAATCCACAAGAATCCCAGGTCATCTTCGTATATGGACAGTACTCTGTTGCTGGCAGGATTGGTTGGGCTAATAATGTGCTGCTGAAATTTACCTGTCGCGGAATCGACAGAGAGTAGTCCACTCAGGGTACCTACCCAGATCGTTCCATCTTCATCAAGATGAAGATCAGAGATATAGCCAGCCAGCGGGTCGTTTTCTTCTTGTTCAAGTTGGAGAAGAAACCGTTGGAATTCTCCGCTTTCGCGGTCAAGCTTATTTAAGCCGTTGATGGTTCCAACCCAGAGGTTCCCAGCATTGTCCTCAACGATAGAACGGATTTGATCGCTACTGAGAGTTCTTTGATCAACAGGCGCCGAACGGTAGTGGGTAAAGGACTCTGTGTCAGGGTCGAAGGAATCAAGACCGCTTCCTTCAGTTCCGATCCACAGGGTTCCTTGACTATCCTCATAGAGAAAAGTTACATAATTTTCAGCCAAGCTGAGGTTGTTTGCTGGATCGTGTTTATAAACCTTGATATTGTAGCCATCATACCGGTTCAATCCATCCATTGTTGCAATCCAGATAAGTCCCCGGTTGTCCTGAAGTATGTCGGTCACTGAACTTTGTGAAAGTCCCTCCTCCAAGGACACCTGCTCAAATTTCACCTGGCTGCTGTATGGGCGGATCGTCCGAACTAAATTTGTGGAACCAGAGGCGTCAGAATGGGGGAAAGGAGGGAGAGGTGTATCGCTAGAAAGTTGGCCACAAGCAGCAATGGTCACGGGGAAAATCGTAATAATGGCAGTCCAATAGAACAGCTGTAACAACCGCCGTAATTGATGCAAGTAGAAATTAGGTCCGGCTAAAATCTTCTTGTGCATGATATTCCTTCGTTCAGATCCTGTAGTCCATACTTCAGATCTAACCGGATATTGCCTTTGAACAAAAGGATCTTAGAACCTAAGAATATGACTAACATTTAATCATGTTTAACCCGTTTCACCAGTTTCTCCGAAAAGGGTTCGTCCAGACAGTGATAAATGACAGCATCCTTGGTGAGGAAAGTCACGGGTAAAAACAAAAGGATCAAGGTTCGCAACATGGCTGAAATAATTGATAATGCCGTAAGGTTATCCGCAGCCCTGGAACAAGCTCATGCTGCTGGAATCGTTCATCGAATTTTTTTGATGGTTGCGATTTTATAGCGGTAACCCATACTTCACAGGTTTCAATCAGCTGACCTTAGGCATCGGGTTCGCATCTATCAAGAATAACCGGTCATCCTATTATAGAAGATCCAGGGCGGAGGAATATTTGGAGATTTTGGCGGATGAATATCCTCGGAGTACGGGTGACGGATACATGTCCGTGAGTCTGCTGAAAATAGCTCACGCAAAGACGCAGGCCAACGCGCGCGCTGACGGCCGCAAAGTTGCTCAAGAAAAAAATCTATGACATCAAGGGTATCTGAGTTTTTTCAGTGGAGCCATCGGTCACCAGCAATAAGCAGCCGGAGAATTTGGACCTGTTGGCCTTCAACCAACGGCTCTCATTTTCATTATGGCTCCCGCCCAGGTAAAATCCTCTAGACTGTATTAATTAGCGGGAGTTGGGATGAATGTTCAGTTAAAGAATAAGAAAGAAATATCGAAAATGAGAGACGCCGGTAGGCTGGTGGCTGAATGCTTCGCGCTCTTAAAAGAGAGCGTAAAGCCAGGCGTCTCCTTGAATGAGCTTGATGAGCGCGTGGCCAGGTT
>BTQB01000062.1:0-10696 GCA_036985655.1 Anaerolineae bacterium
ATAAGCGAAGCGATCAATCCACCATATACATATCCAGCCACAGCCGTATGATAAGGTTCAGGCTGAAAGCGGCAGACGACCTCCTCCCCTTCCCAATAGCTTTTTATTTGGAGTCCATGTTCGTTAAGGCGTCCACAACCATAGCATACACTCACCTCATCACTATAGGTATCCTGGATAGCAGAGTTCATCGAAAGCTCACTTAAGACCCGCAATCCTCATTCCATCTGACAATATGTCCTCGACCCGGTCTTCAAGTGTTGTTTCACAATAGACGCGAATAATCGGTTCTGTGCCGCTAAACCTCACTAATAGCCAACCACCATCTTCCATTATAAATTGATAACCATCGATAGTGACAATTTCGTTTACTGCCAGGCCGCCAATAGTCTCGGGTTTCGCCTGGGATACATTCGCTCGAATTTCGTCTGTTTTCGCCTGGTCAAATTTTGTGTCGATGCGTTTATAAAAGTGAGGACCCACTTTTTCAAATAATACGTCCAACAATTCACTCGGTTTTTTACCGGTGCGCACCATCAAATCGAGAAAATATAGTCCAGCCAGGATGCCGTCTCGCTCAGGGACATGACCATGGAATGCGTAGCCACCGCTCTCTTCCCCCCCGATCAATGCGTCAACTTCCACCATCTTGGGAGCGACATATTTAAAGCCGACTCCTGTCTCAAAAACAGGTACATTATATATTGCACCTAATTTATTTAGCATTTTTGTCGTGGAAATTGTTTTAACTATCGGCCCTTTATCGCCACGAATTTCCAGGAAGTAATAGCCTAATAATCCGTAAACTCTAAGCTGATCTATGAAATGAGCATTTTCATCTGCAAAACCTACCCGATCAGCGTCACCATCATTGAATATTGTCACATCCGCGCCAATTTCAGCAGCCCTGCTTAGGCCATGATCGATATTAGGGGGTATAGGTTCAGGCCTGGACATCTCGGGAAATATGGGATTGCGTCTATTGTGAACTTCACTAACTTTCGTTTTACTACCATCAAGGAAAGCAGGGAACCAACCTGCCCCATTTCCCCACATACAGTCAACAAGAACAGAGAAACCCGCTTCCCTCAATGGCTTTATATCGACCAGCCGATTAAGCTGGTCAATATAAGCTGGTCCAGCGTCGAATAACTCAACAAGACCATCACTAACAGCGTCATCCAACTTAATTCTCCGGACCTGCTCAACATTCTCCGGAATTAGGGCCTCGATTTTCTTTAAATCTGCTGGCGCAATCGCTCCACCACCAGAATCACGGACCTTAAAGCCGCAATCTTCCGGAGGATTGTGGCTAGCAGTGATGTTTATGGCGCCCCCTGCTTGTTTATTAACTACTGAGTAGGATATTGCAGGCGTTGGCATCGCCCGGTCGGTTAACCAAACATGAATACCGTTACCGGCTAAAACCTCAGCCGAAGCTGCCGCAAAATTTTCGGCGTGAAAGCGCTTGTCGTGTCCGACTACGATCCCCTTCTCGCCAATACCTAGCTTATTTATATATTCAGCAAAGCCCTGAGCGCATCTACGTACGCCATCGAAGGTGTAATCTTCAGCGATCCGGCCGCGCCAGCCATCTGTTCCAAATTTTATTTCTGTCATTAGGGAATTATTCCTCCATGCTATTCACACTGATTCTGTTCATATGGTTGGGCCCCCAATTTATTTATCGAGAGAAATGCTTTCTAGCCATGTTAAAACGGTACTGTACCATCCTTCAACATCTGCATATCGGCGTCAACCATATCTGAAACTAATTGAGAAAATGTGACGGACGGTTCCCATCCAAGTTCCTTTCCTGCCTTGCTGGCGTCACCAACCAGCATGTCCACTTCAGCTGGACGCATATATCGAGGGTCTTGAACAACGTAGTCCCTCCAATCTAAATCAACATGACCGAAAGCCAATTCGAGAAAATTTTCAACGGAGTGCGTCTCGCCGGTGGCGATGACGTAATCGATAGGCTTCTCACCATTAACCATAAGCCACATTGCCTTTACATAATCTGCTGCAAATCCCCAATCGCGTCTTGAATCCAGGTTGCCCATTCGAAGCTCTTTTGCGCGACCCAACTTGATCCTGGCGACAGAATGGGAAATCTTCCTGGTAACGAATTCAATACCTCGTCGTGGGGACTCATGGTTAAACAGTATGCCAGAGATTGCATGTAGGCCGTAGCTTTCCCTGTAATTAACCGTTATCCAATGGCCGTAGACTTTGGCGACGCCATATGGGCTTCGGGGGTAGAACGGTGTTGTTTCCCGCTGGGGAACCTCTACAACCTTTCCAAACATTTCACTGGAACTGGCCTGGTAAAAACGAATAGCAGGGTTCACTATACGAATTGCATCAAGGATTCGAGTTACCCCTAACGCCGTTACTTCCCCCGTAAAAACCGGCTGGGACCAGGACGTCTGAACGAAGGATTGGGCCGCCAGATTATAGACCTCATCAGGTTTATGTTCCTCCAATAAATGTATCAATGAAACCTGGTCCAGTAAATCACCAGGCGCAATAACGATTTTGTCCTGAAACTTGGCAATCCTTTGAAAATTTATTGTGCTGCTTCGTCTTACCATCCCCACAACGTCGTATCCCTTGGATAGCAGGAACTCAGCTAAATAGGATCCGTCTTGACCTGTGATACCTGTTATTAATGCTTTGGGCACGGTATTTCCTATGAGATGAAAATGTTTCTGGAGAGATTATAGCTTAGGCCCAGCATGAGGTAAAACAAAAACTATTGCCGGCCAATATTCGGCTGGCTCTCATGCCAATATTCCCATTGTACCAACAATCATACTTGATTTTCTTCTTGATGAATTTTTTCTCTCTAAATTTGTGAATAATTCTTGCTCACCCGACAAAACGCGAATTACTCTTAGTATACAATTTTGTTATTTTATGTCTATTTCTCTGAGCAGTTGAGGTTCTCCAAGGCGCTCCTGGGTCGGCAAGTAATAAAAACCGCTCTGAATAAAATAGGCTCCAGGCTGCATGTCTGCTGGCAATTCCAGTCGCAGGCTGTCAATTACAATCTCTCCTTCCTGCCAATCACTCGTAAGATAACCATCGGGGGGCCTGTCGAGTTGGGCGACCAATTCCCCATTTTCGTTCAGTAGATGGACAAAAATTGTATAACTTCGGTCCATTGGAACCTGGGCTTGCCAGGTTAAGGTTACATCCAAAAACCCGCTTCCTTGATCGGCCTGCCAATTCTCAAGCGAGATCGCCCCACCCCAAGAGATATCATCCGCTATCGAATTTTCACCTCTTACGGAATCGGCTGGGATGACTAATACATCATAATCTGAGTGCCTTGAGTCAGTATAACTCTTCGGAAAATAGGTATTGATTTGATCGTTTACGAAGCCGGCCTGGGAACGAAGTAGATAATATGCAGCCTTTCCTGGAACACCGGCTGGAAGCAAGCTCTTTAGCGGGCTGAAAAAGCTGCGCAGCCGCTCTTCTTGCCCTCCGAAAGCATAAAGTATTGTGGCCATCTTTTCCTGGGTTGGCGACAGATATACTGTAGCCTGCTCTGGCAGCGCAGCAGCAACCAGACCGAGCTGCCAATCATCATTGTCAAATCCAGCCCTAAGCTCACTATCCCCCTGATATCGGGAAAAGTAGTCGAAAACTGTCAGGCCCAGGCTCAATAACAGCAGGGTTATCAACACAAAAATAGCGACTTTTCTTAGAGCAGGCCCCCAACTTATATTGATGTTTCGGATGGTTTTCACAAGCCATATACAACCCAGGCTAATGATTAACGCCAGGGGAGCAGCTGCCCCAAGCAACCGGCCGAAATGAGGGGCGTCGCCAGTGAGAATCCCTGGCAATAACATCACGAGCAGCCAAATAACAAGAAATTGGTCGCGAATACGAGGTCGCCGGCGAACCATGCTGATAGCGCCAAGGAAGACCAGGAAGGATTGGATTGGATCGAGAAACGGCCGCCCCGGAAGATTATTTACAATATTCTGATCCCCTTGCCAGAACAACCCTCTAACTACCCGGCCGATATTCAATACCCAGGTTATCCACGGTCTCCCTGGGTAGGTTCCCGTGCCACGATTGGCAATAAATCTCGATCTATAAACCAGGTAGTAGGGTTGGCGAAGGAAGAATAAGATCAGAGGTCCGGCTGTGATGATAGATGCCGCGGCAAGAATAAAGATATTTACAAAGTACCGGTTAAACACACGTCTTTCTTGCAGCCACCAGATAAAGAAAAATGCGATTATGAGCAGTGGCATAAAGCGGGCGGCCGCATATGTGTAGAGTCCCAGCCCAAGAAACACACCTGCAGCAGCAAACCAGCCGATTTTAACTGACCTGAAGAGCATTGGGGTAACATCTTCTCCCTGAATTGTTAATTCAATTCCCACCGTGTTCTCAACCCTCCGGATTCCTTTCCACAGGAAGTAAACTACCATCGCCTCTAGAGGTACAAACGAGATCGCTCGTACTCCGATCCGGCTATATTGAACCATTGGGAATAGGATTGCCATGAAAAAGGCGGCGAGTAGCGGTCCCATAAGAACGGGCCAATCATCGAGAAATCCACTTTCCTCAGATCCATTATCCCCCGGCCAGAGCAGCGCTCGGGCCGCCAAGAAAGTAGCTCCAACTGCGATTAGGCCAACTAAAGCCGATACGATTCTTATCGAAGTCAAGGTAGGTCCAAGGAAGGAAATGCTTGCGGCGACAAGATAAACAAATAGGGGTTCCCGACCATAGTTTCCTTCAAAGAAAACCGGTGTGTCTGTCTCATAGATCGGCCGTCCTTCATGGGCGTCCTGTGCGTACAGTTCCCAACCTTCGTGAAATATCGGAAAGGTCAACCTATTTGTTAGGGCCAGCGCATCCAATCCATTATAAGCCTCATCATGATGGAGCCCGGGTGGGAGTTCATCAAGCTGTACAAGCCGTAGGATAGCGGCCACAAAAATGACAACCATCAGGCCAAGACTGATAATTAGTCGACGCCGTGCTTTGTATCTTTTATGTTCTTTGGATCCTGTTTGTTTGATCAAATTTTCAATACCAATTAAGGATGGCAATTGATCTTTAGGTACACATTATATCGGCATACCAAAATATAGCGGGGTCATTTAATGCAGAGTAGGGCCAAAAGTGAAAAAGTTTATCGCCAAGCACGAAATACTTTATGAATGATTATCGTTCCCTTCAGAAGATTTGAATGCTTGGAGAGCTCTTAATTCCACTTCTATTTCTAATGCAATAAAGCCGTCACAAACTAGTCGGAAGTCGTGGCGGCTTTGAATGTCTATTGCTCAAAGCTTATCGATATAAGCAATAAATGTATTCTAAATGATTCCGCAATTATGTTGACGGCGATTAAGGAAGCGGCGTGACCTGGTACCAGTCGTATTCGGCCTGTAATCCGTTATATTCGTCAGTGGATGCGAAAGTGCCAAAGAAAGGACGATCAATGTAATTGGTATCAAAAGCATCATCTACAAACTTACCATTAACAAATATCTTGATTAATCCGGAAGGATATACTTCTATGGCCCATTGTTGATAACCGTTAGCAGGATCGTTTACCCCAGGCGTAAGCCAGGGTGTTAATTTCACCCCTCTGCCAGCATTGTTCCGATCATCATGATAATCAATGCGTTTAAGCTGGGTCGTCATTCGTTTATCAGCATTGCCTGACCAAAAGGCGGTTAAGCGATAGTATTGGTTAAAACAGCTCGAATAATCTGCATTTGGGCATGGCTGGCCCAACTGGTCAGCGCCAAAAATAATCCCATAGCCGTGCAGGTTGTCGACGCCTTCTAAGCGAACGCGTGTTTCTATGCGATAGGGTGGCTCCGGCGGGAGAGCCATGGGGCCGGCGATTAGATAATCCCAGCTGCTGTCCATTTCCAAGACCAAATGGCCATTTTGGTAATAAACTTGATTCTCGACATGGTCGGTATCCTGGCGGCGCATCGCCCATCCGGAGCCGCTATCATTAAAATCATCCCGGTATCCGCCAACAACTGCCTGGGTGTTAGACCAGCGACCATGTCCTGAAGGGCCTGTAGCTCTAACTCGATAGTAGTATTGATTGTCAGTGGAGAAAGGCTGCTGTACCTGGTAGGAGGTATTTGTGCTGCCTACCATGGTGGATTGAGAATTGGTGAAGTCTGGGTTGTTTGCCTCTTCAATCTCATAATCAGTCACGCCTGTGGTATCCGGAATAGTCCAATTCAAGGTCCACTTATTGTCGGGAGTCGGCCGGCCGATCGAGTTTAGAGTTACAGCCGCCAACGGCTGAAATATTACAGGCAGGTATTGGGTGCCAAAGGATTCTGTTATTACCGTTGTGGTCACTGAGCGGTAGATAAGTTTGCCGGCGCCGGTGATCTCGGCTGTATTCATTATTTTGGTTCCAACCTCTACATCTTCGGCTATTGTTACCTCATAAATAATTTCTATTTGTTGATTGTTGTTTAAGGCGCCGTACCAAGACATGACATCATTTGTGTCCGTAACAGTCCCCTGATTGGGTTTGGCCTTGATACTATTTTTGACATAAGTCGTGCCCACAGCTAGCGTATCAGTCATCCATACGTTTGTAGCAGGAGTATCGCCATTGTTACTAATTACTACAGTATATTGGATCGTTTCCCCAGCTAACGCTTCCTTTTTATTAACAGACTTAGTCGAACCGTCAAGAATTGCATCAGCCGGCGTTGTTTCCTCTGCCATGATTGAAGTCATTCCAATAAGGGCCGTTATAACCACCAACATCATTACCAGGAAAAACTTGAGCCTGCCGGCCAGAATTGCAGTTGCGTAAACTACTCGCATGGATGTTCTCCTTAAACTGCCACTTCAAATATGATCTTTTCTATACTACTTTATTCAATAACTCCCCGATTTTGGAATGGTACCCTTCGGGCAATATGATGTCAAAATCGACCATTTACACCCTAAACAGCGGTTTTTCCTCATATAGCGGCCGATTTTACTCTAAAAATGGTCTCATAATCGTCAACTGAATTAATAGTCATTCATTCCTAATTTTTAGCATCCGCAGCAGGATGGCGTTATCAACATTATCCTGAATTCCTAATCTTTCTTCAGTAATCAGATCATATAAACCAACGAGAAGTGGAACCTCATGATCTGGAAAATCCTCCGGCAGTTCGATTATGTGCGGATCAATTATGATCTGCCCCGGTTCCCAGCGGGTAGTGGGATTAAATGCACATTCCGGGGCGCCGTCATCCTGGGCCCTCATCTGCCCATCATATAGATGGACAAAAACCTGGTAGTTTCGATCAATTGCGCTTAACGCCTCCCAATATAAAGTAATTTTCAGGGTTCCGCCCGGCGTCGCTTGTGAAGTATCAATATCATAACCAAGAAGCCTAACCTGTTCGCCTAATTCTATATTTACCTCATATTCGCCCTTATTCTTTGGCGGGGCAACATCTTGGGGATCCAACCAGCGGCGAGTGTTAGCCGCCTCAATGACTGCGGTTTCTCCGTTATTATCTCGCTGAAAGATCCTAATCCCATCCCGACCACCTACTGTAATACGGCCGGTCAGATTTAGTTCTTCAATCGACTCAATATCATACGGAATTTCATCCTGCGCGTTTTCGGCCAATAAAAATGACGAGTAATCTTTACAGTAGGTTCTGTCAGCCTGGGCCAAGTACCAGTTAGTTATCTCCTCCTCCTCATTGCTGCTATAAGGATAATAAATAGAAGAAGCAAATTCTTGGACCGCCCGCCATCCAGCCTGGTGGGGAAAACCAAACAGGCCGTAAATGGGCGGTTCCTTCCAGGTGACAGGATAAAGTGCTGGGGCAGGTCGATTTTCAGCCCAGGTCCGCTGTCTCTCCGGATCGGTGTCAACCAGCATCAAGTACGGGTATAGAGCGGACAAGGTCAGCCATAAACCAAATAGACCGATAACGGCCGCAGACAATATTCTTGTGTTGAGGTTTTCAACCCTTTTCCAGGCAGTGAAGGCGCCAAGACCTGCCAGGATTACAGCCCCCGGGTAAAAGGTATAGACATGAGTTCGAGGATCCGCGACAAAAAAAAGGTAGAAAACTAAGGGAACGAGAAAGTATAAAACGGCCGCAAATTGAAGCCGTTTCTTGAAAAGATACCATAGACCAAACAGGAGTAATAAGATCAAGCCCAGCACGTACCAGAGACTGTTATAAAACGTACTCATGCGCCAGACTTCATAGCCGCTCCAGCCTGGAAAGGCCCCAGGTTGGCCGCTCCCAAGTCTATCATTCAGTAAATATCCAAACGTGTTCTCAATAGTCGGTCCAAGGAAGAAAGGAACATAGAATAGGGCCAGGATAACTATTCCTGCTAGCAAAGCTGTTATCCATCCCATGTAGTCGAATTTACCGTCTTCGCGGATCTTACCAATGAGAACCCAAGCCACTGCTGGCGCTACAAGGATTGCATCGTAGTGGGCAAGGGATGCGCCGGCTAAAAATAGTGCGGCTAGCAGGATGGAACGTCTGCTCCCTGTCTGCCTGTAGCGCCAGGCGGCAACTAATGCCAGCGCTCCAAATAAAATAACAATCGATTGGTATTGAATAATCCGGCTGAAGGCGATGCCAAAACCGTTGAGCGCGAATAATGAAGCTGCCAGGAGGCCCACACTTTCCCGAAACCAGATTCGTCCCAGCCAGTATAGCGCAGCGACAACCAGCAATCCGGCCCATACGAAGGGTAAGCGGGCCCAAAAATCTTCAATTGACCCGCCCAATAACCACGGCGCGGCGGGAATAAGAATCTCCATTGGCCCTTTTTGATGAATGAACAATTCAGCCCCGTCACCCGTAAGGACCGAGGCAGCCCTAACCATAATGACGCCTTCATCTCCTTGCAGCTCTTTGTAGCCCATGTTGACCAGCCTGAACCCAAGTGCTATCAGGAGAATGAGAAGGAGCAGCGGCCAATTGGCCTCTAATTGCTTGCGTGTGGTTTCTTTAAATCGGCCTGCCAGATAAGCAATCAAAAGGGGAGCAATTGCTGCGGCTGTGATGATAATAAGAAATGGCGCTTTAGACGGGTCGCCAGGGATAAAAACATAAATATAAAGCAGTAGGCTGTTTAGAAGGATCGCCAAACCGGCCGCCAAAAGAGCCCGCTCAATGATGTGCCCTTCTAATAGCGCGCTCCAGGAAATGACCGGCCAGATCCATAGAAGAAGAAAAATAGCCAGCTGACTTATCGGTCCCTCGGGCAGGATAAGGATCAGAACAGCATTGGTTATTATTGTGGCGCCAACTATAAAAATCCCGCGTCGCAGGTTTGGGATCATATTACTCAACTACATAGATATATATCGAATAGCCTATCCGATAGTCCGGTTCCCTATTGCGGAACCAGGAAAAGAGATATTTATCAATCAAAGGCAGTTCCCACAGGTTGCTAACGCTAATAGCGTAAGTTCCTGGCTCTGGATCTTCCGGATCAAAAGGCGGATCCCACCAAAGATTAAAGTTCCTTGGCAGCCCCGGCAATGGTTGATATTCAATACCATAATACGCAGGATCGGCCGATCCAAACCAGGCCAACTTCAAATCATCAATATTATTCTCGTCAACCCAATCTTTTAACCTGAGCAGATCCTGTCCCCAGTCGATATTGCTGTCGACCAGTATCCGGTGACCGTTCTTGGGCCCCCCAGCAGCGATATTGAAATAGCTCAAATAATGGGGGTGAACCAGCAGATCTATAATTATGACACCAAGGATCGAAAAAAGAATGGCAGCTTTTGTTATTCTACGAGGCAACCTATCCATGCCTGGCCATAATGAGGGCAGACCCGCTATTAGCAGGTATAGAAAAGGAAGTAGTGGTATCAAGTGGCGGTAGCCAATGTTCAGGTCACTTTGCATGATGATCAAGAAGAACATCACCCCAGCGAGAAGGAGATAAGCCGCTCGCTTTCTCGTCCCTGCATGAACCAGCAGCAAAATGGCAGCCAACAATGTTAAAAGAATTACTACTAGCGGCGTTTTAACCAGGTAGGCAACAGGGAAGTAATACCACCAGCCCTCTAATGATGTTTCTCCGAGGAGGAAATTAGCCCGTCCTCCGGCGCTCAAACGTAATATTTGTTCAATTCCTGCCCAAAAGGTGGGCATTGGACCCTTGACGCTGTTGATATCTGATAAGGGAGTCGTAACAAAGCTGAACTGCCCCCATTGGAAAGCAAATATGGCCCAAATTACTGGTAATGATATGATGCCAGCAGCTATTAGCTGACCCAACCGGCGAAGAGCAGATCGCCAATGCCATTCATCAGGATAAACCGGCAAGATCGCTAATAAAGCAAAAATCGGCACAAAGACAAGATTTAGATATTTACTGCTGAAAGCCAAACCAAGAACAACGCCTGCTGCCAGGAGCTTGCCCCAGTTCCATTTTTGGGTTGTCCAGAGACGCCAGAGCAAATAGGATGACAATAAGATAAATAACGTTCCGCCAACATCCGTAGTGCTGTATCTCCCATGGGCAAGAATATTCGGATCAAACAGCAAAAAGATGAAAGCAATTAGGGCAGCGATTTTCCCCCATAACTCCTTGCCAAACCGAAAACCGGCGAGGGCAAGGCCAATAGTCAGAAACACGATAGGCAGCCGGGCAAGGAAAATCATTTGGCTGACTTTAT